>NZ_RHQP01000013.1:96165-142278 GCF_003935465.1 Pseudomonas sp. o96-267 | reverse complement strand
CCCCCTCCCGGTCGCGGGGGGCGCGTTTTTGTTTAACCCGCGCGGGGGGCCCCCCTCCCCGCGCCGCATTTGTCGCGCGGGCCCGGGCCCCCCCCCCCCCCCCCGCTCCTACGGCAACGCAGAATGCAATCCGGGGCGGATGTTCTCGATATCAGCTCCCGGATGACATCGGACTACGTCAGACCGTTAGCGGCTGCCAGCTCCCAGCCATATGCGGGGTGTCACCTTCGCCGATCAGGCGGAACTGGCCGCTGGCGCCAGGCTCGCTGGCTTGCAGGGCAACGTGGGTGGGCAGCAGTACGGGCTTCTGGAAGCGTACGTCCACCACGTAGCCGGCCTGCGGCAGGTGGGCGTGCAAGGCCGCGAGGCTTCGCGCCTTGTTCCACAGGCCATGAGCGATGGCGCGTGGGAAACCGAACAGACGTGCCGTTACGGCGTAGAAGTGGATCGGGTTGTAGTCGCCGGCCACACGCGCGTAACGCCGGCCTGTATCGGCAGGGGCGGCCCAGTCGGCCAGTGGCATCAGCTCCAGCGGCGGCTGTTCGGCGCGTAGCGGCGCCTGGCCGTCGAGACGCAGAGCGCGGCAGAGAATGCGGCTGTCACCTTCCCAGAGCAGGCCGAGCTGATCTTCCAGGCGGGTGATCAGGCTGAACGTGGCGCCTTTGTCATGCGGCTGCAGGTCGGTCACCTGCACGCTGATCTGGAACGGTCCGAGCCCGCCCATTGGGCGCAATACGCGGATACGGTTCTCCAGATGTACCAGGCCCAGCAGCGGGAACGGAAAGCGGCGGTCGGTGAGCAATTGCATCTGCAGACCGAAAGCCAGCACATGCGGATAGACCGGTGGCAGGTAGGGACTGTCTGCGATGGCGCAGACCTGGCGATAGCGAGCCAGGTGCTTCGGGTCCACGTCCACGCGGCAGCGCAGGCCGATATTGGGTAGCTGGCGGCCGGTCACCTTGCGACGCAGGGCCGCGCGTAGGAACAGGCCGGGCAGAGCCGGAGGTGTATCGAGGTCGAGCCAGTCGATGGCCATTGGCGAACTCCTTGGCGAATGAATGACAGCAGCTTAACCCTCAGACCTACACTGGCATTGGCTGTTCTGCCCAGCTTGTGTGCAGGCCAGTCAATCCGACCTGCGACGCGGTTTGCGCGCGGTGGCTCGCTGACCCTAAGATGGCGCCGCTCACGAAAAATGCTCACTAATAAGAAGAACAGCAGGAATCATGCGTGATCTGACCGACGATGTGGCGCTGATGCGCCCGGTAATCGATGCCCTGCGTGCCAGCGGAACCGATCCTGACCGCGTGCTGGTGCGCGTTGGCCTGCCTCCTGGTGGGCTGCCGGCTGGCCGCTTTCCTCACGCCGCCCAGGCGCCATTCTGGAAGGCCGCCAGCGAAGAGTGTGGCGAGGAGCATGTCGGCCTGTACCTGGCGCAGCACCTGCCCGCCTTCCATGGCCTGCTGTTGGAATACCTGTTTCTCTCCAGCGAAACCTTTGGCGTTGGCCTGCGCCACGCGCTGCGCTATGTGCGCCTGCTCTCCGACACCCTCAGCGCGCGCCTGGACGTGGAAGGCGACGTGGCCGTGCTGACCCTGGGACTGGAGGCCGATACGCCGCGGCACTTTCCGGAGATGCTGGCAGGGGCGGTGATCCGCCTGTTCGCGGCACTGACCGAAAACGATTTCCGCCCACGTGAAGTGCGCTTCATGCATGCCGAGGGCGCGCCCGCTGAGCGCTACCAGGCGGTCTATGGTTGCCCGGTACGTCTGGGCGCCGAGGACTGTGCACTGCTGTTCGATGCTGCAGTGCTGGACAAGGCCTCGCGCCACGCAGCCCCGGAATTCCTGCGCATGCACGAGTCGCTGGCGCGGCGGCAGTTGGCGGAAGTGGAGAGGCTGGACCTGGTGCGCCAGGTGCGAGAGCTGATCGCCGAACTGCTGGTCGATGGCGGCGCCACCCTGGAACAGGTCGCGGCACGCTTGAACATGCCGGCGCGGCGCTTGCGCGAGCGCCTGGCCATGGCCGGGGTGCGTTTCAACGACCTGATCACCGATTACCGCTGCCGCCTGGCCAAGGAGCTGTTGCTCAAGACTGACGAGCGTATCGAAGTGATAGTCGAACGTACTGGCTTCTCCGAACCGAGCACCTTTTACCGCGCGTTCAAGCGCTGGGTCGGGGAAACGCCGGTGGAATTTCGCAAGCGCGGCAAAGCTTGATGCCATCCCGTGGGAGGGGCTTTAGCCGCGAGCGTCGCCGCTAAAGCGCCTCCCACAGATAGTCACTCGCCCATGACCCTAGGGTGGGCCGGGCGGCGATCCGCTTCAGCCCACCCTAGCAACGGTCTCAAGCCCCCAACAAACTTTGCCCGCACACGCGCAGCACCTGCGCTGTCACTGCGCCCGAGTCTGGCTGGGCGAACCAGGCCACGGCTTCGGCGACGTCCTGCGGTAGGCCACCCTGGCTCATCGAGTTCATCCGTCGCCCGGCTTCGCGGATGCCAAGCGGAATGGCGGCGGTCATCTGGGTTTCGATGAAGCCAGGGGCCACCGCGTTGATGCTGATGCCTTTCTTCGCCAGGGCCGGCGCCCAGGCCTGAGCCAGGCCGATCACGCCGGCCTTGCTCACCGCGTAGTTGGTTTGACCCATATTGCCGGCGATGCCGCTGATCGAGGCGATCAGCACCACGCGGCCGTTATCATGCAACTTGTCGGCGTCGAGCAGCGCCTGGGTCAGTACCTGCGGCGCCTTGAGGTTGACGTCGATCACCGAGCTCCAGAACGCGTCGCTCATCTTCGCCAGGGTCTTGTCGCGAGTGATGCCGGCGTTGTGCACGACGATGTCGAGGCCGTCGGGTAAGGCTTCGACCAGGCGCTGCGGTGCATCGTCGGCGCAGATATCCAGGGTCACGGCGCGTCCACCCAGGCGCGCCGCCAGCGCCTGCAGCGCATCGGCTGCCTGGGGCACATCGAGCAGCACCACCTCGGCACCGTCACGGGCGAGCACTTCGGCGATGGAGGCGCCGATGCCGCGCGAGGCCCCGGTGACCAGCGCTTTCTTGCCGGCCAGCGGGCGCGTCCAGTCCCTGACTTGTTCACTGCAGGCGCTGAGCCGCAGTACCTGGCCGGAAACGTAAGCGCTCTTCGGCGAGAGGAAGAAGCGCAGCGCGCCTTCCAGTTGCTGCTCGCCACCCTTGCCGACATACAGCAACTGCACGCTGCCGCCGCGACGAATTTCCTTGCCCAGCGAGCGGGTAAAACCTTCCAGTGAGCGCTGCACGCTGGCGGCGATTGGGTCTTTGAGCGACTCGGGCGCACGCCCCAGCACCACCACGCGAGGGCTGTTAGCCAGTCCCTTCAAGGCGGGCTGGAAGAAGTCGCGTAGCTCGATCAACTGCTCGAAACGGGTCAGGTGGCTGGCGTCGAAGACCAACGCCTTGAGCTTGGGGCCGTGCTCGGCGGTCCAGCGGGGCAGGTCGAACTGGCCGTCGCGCGCGGCGAACAACTGATCCGTGAGCTTGCTGGCGAAAGGCTGGATGGCCTTGACCAGGTCGCCTTCACCGCCGAACAGCAGGGCCCCGTCGATCGGTCGTACGCGGCCGGCCATCCAGCGTTCCAGGCGCACAGGCGCCGGCAGACCGAGGGCGCCAACCAGGCGGCGGCCGGTGGATGAATTGGCGAAGGCGAGGTAACGATCAGACATGAAGGGCTCCTGCGGGCGAATCGAAAGTCGTGTCACTGTACGCGGCAGTCGGCAAAGCGCAATTGACTCTGTTGCCTCACGCGCCGGCGAGGCGGGCAATGTTCGCGGCTATTCAAGGTTTAGCCTGTACGACCATAGGGCTAAAGTGTCAGAACCTGCTCACGATCTGCTGCGCGTCGGCCCTACTGCGTTAAAAACAGCCTCGGACTGCTCATTTACAGCTCGTAAAGTCGAGCGCGACTCCGAGCGCTCCTCGCCTGTTTTTGCCTTGTAGGGCTCTAGCTCGCGAGATCGTGAACAGATTATACGTCTCATGTTTCTGGGAACCGGCTGACGGGCAATAGTTCGCCACAGGTTTCTTCGATTTCTCGACCAGCAAGGAGTCCACATGACCCAGTTGCGCCGGGTCGCCATCGTAGGCGGCAACCGTATCCCGTTCGCGCGTTCCAACACCGTCTACGCCAGGGCGAGCAATCAGGAAATGCTGACCAGCGCCCTTGAAGGGCTGGTCGAGCGCTTCAATCTGCATGGCGAGCACCTCGGTGAGGTGGTGGCCGGGGCTGTGCTCAAACACTCGCGGGACTTCAACCTGACCCGTGAATGCGTGCTGGGCTCGCGCCTGGCGCCGGAGACGCCGGCCTACGACCTGCAGCAGGCCTGCGGCACCGGCCTGGAAGCGGCGATTCTGGTGGCCAACAAGATCGCTCTTGGGCAGATCGACTGCGGCATCGCTGGTGGCGTCGATACCACCTCCGACGCGCCCATCGGCGTCAACGAGGGGCTGCGGCAGATCCTCCTAGAGGCCAATCGCAGTAAGAGCACCGGCGACAAGATCAAGAGTCTGCTGAAGATTCGCCCGCGCCACCTGGCGCCGCACATTCCACGCAATGGCGAGCCGCGCAC
Organism: Pseudomonas sp. o96-267; assembly: GCF_003935465.1. NCBI lineage: Bacteria > Pseudomonadati > Pseudomonadota > Gammaproteobacteria > Pseudomonadales > Pseudomonadaceae > Pseudomonas > Pseudomonas sp. o96-267. The sequence goes on along the minus strand of NZ_RHQP01000013.1, from coordinate 137,673 downwards.
CGGCTTGTCGATGGGCGAGCATTGCGAGCTGATGGCGCAGCGCTGGGCCATCCCGCGTGACGAGCAGGATCAACTGGCACTGGCCAGTCACCAGAAGCTCGCGGCGGCCTACGCCGAGGGTTGGCACGATGACCTGATGACGCCGTTTCTCGGTCTGACCCGCGACCAGAATCTGCGCCCGGACATCAGCGCCGAGAAACTCGCGACCCTCAAACCCTGCTTCGAACGCGGACCGCGCGGCACGTTGACGCCGGCCAATTCCACGCCGCTGACCGATGGCGCCTCGCTGGTGCTGCTGGCCAGCGAGGAATGGGCCAAGGCCCGTGGCCTGCCGGTGCTGGCCTACCTGCGCGACGGCGAAGCGGCGGCGGTGGATTTCGTCCAGGGCAAGGAGGGCCTGCTGATGGCGCCGGTCTATGCGGTGCCGCGCCTGCTGGCGCGCAACGGCCTGACCCTGCAGGACTTCGACTACTACGAGATCCACGAGGCCTTCGCCGCCCAGGTGCTGTGCACGCTCAAGGCCTGGGAGGACGCCGACTACTGCAAGGAGCGCCTGGGTTTGGACGGCGCACTGGGCACCATCGACCGCAGCAAGATGAACGTCAAGGGCAGTTCTCTGGCTGCCGGCCACCCGTTCGCGGCCACCGGCGGGCGTATCGTCGCCAACCTGGCCAAGCTGCTGTCGGTGGCCGGTGAGGGGCGCGGACTGATCTCCATATGCGCGGCTGGCGGTCAGGGTGTGACCGCAATCCTCGAACGGTAATCCAATACGGGTGGTCGCAAGTCATCGCGATCACTCGATGTAAGAACCTGTTCACGACCTGCTGTGCGTCGGCCCTACTGCGTTAAAAACAGGCTCGGAATGCTCATTTACAGCTCATAAAGTCGAGCGCGACTCCGAGCGCTCCTCGCCTGTTTTTGCCTTGTATGGCCCTAGCTCGCAAGGCCGTGACCAGGCTCTAAGCAACTCCGTGATTCGGGCGGCCCGCGTAGCGCGTGGCCGCCCTTTTTTTGAGCGCCGCCTGGCTGTAGGAGGGGCTTTAGCCGCGATGACCGCCTGCAATGAGTGGTTGCTGCGGTGGCCTGTCGCGCGGCAAATCACCACAGCGCCGGTTATGCCTTTAGCGGCTAGTCTTTTAGTGCGCATTGATCCAGATCAATACGCCTTTTCGCGCTTTACTCAGCAGCTTCTCGGCTGCATACCATTTCCATAAGAACAATTTCAGTTCGTTTGACTCCAAGACCTGGAGTCTATGGATCGGCTTGCGTGCTGGGGCCGAAATAACCCTGAATGAGGATGTGACATGTTCGGCCTAGAGGCGCTTGATCTCGCCCGAATCCAGTTTGCCTTCACCATTTCCTTCCACATCGTCTTTCCGGCCATCACCATTGGTTTGGCCAGCTACCTGGCGGTGCTCGAAGGTCTTTGGTTGAAGACCAGCAATACGCTGTACCGCGATCTCTACCACTTCTGGTCGAAGATCTTCGCAGTCAACTTCGGCATGGGCGTTGTCTCCGGCCTAGTCATGGCCTATCAGTTCGGCACCAACTGGAGTGCCTTCTCCGACTTTGCCGGGGCGGTCACCGGGCCGCTGCTGACCTACGAAGTGCTCACCGCGTTCTTCCTCGAAGCGGGGTTCCTCGGCGTCATGCTGTTCGGCTGGAACCGGGTCGGGCCTGGCCTGCACTTCTTCTCCACGGTGATGGTGGCCATCGGCACGCTGATCTCGACCTTCTGGATTCTCGCCTCCAACAGCTGGATGCACACGCCGCAGGGTTACGAGATCATCGATGGTCGGGTGATCCCGGTGGACTGGTTCGCCGTGGTCTTCAACCCGTCGTTCCCTTATCGCCTTGCGCATATGGCGACTGCGGCGTTCCTCGCCACCGCCTTCTTCGTCGGCGCTTCGGCGGCCTGGCACCTGCTGCGCGGGCGTGACAACCCGGCGATCCGCAAGATGCTCTCGATGGCGCTGTGGATGGCCCTGCTGGTGGCACCGGTACAGGCCTTCATCGGTGACCTGCATGGCCTCAACACGCTCAAGTACCAACCGGCGAAGATCGCCGCCATCGAAGGCCACTGGGAAAACGTCGGCGACGAGCCGACCCCGCTGATCCTCTTTGGCTGGCCGGATATGCAGCGTGAGGAAACCCGCTTCAAGGTGGAAATCCCGGCACTCGGTAGCCTGATTCTGACCCACAGCCTGGATAAACAGGTGCCGGCACTGAAGGACTTCCCGCCGGAAGATCGGGCCAACTCCACCATCGTGTTCTGGACCTTTCGCATCATGGTCGCGATGGGCCTGATGATGATCCTCACCGGCCTGTGGGGCACCTGGCTGCGCCGTGGCGAGCGGCTGTACACCTGCAGGCCGTTCCTGCACCTGGCGGTGTGGATGGGCCCGAGCGGGATCATCGCCATCCTCGCCGGCTGGTACACCACCGAGATCGGCCGTCAGCCGTGGATCATCCATGGGCTGATGCGTACCGCCGATGCTTCGTCAGGGCATAGCGCGGCGCAGTTGGGCTTTACCCTGGCGCTGTTCGTGGTGGTTTATTTCGTGCTGTTCGGTGCGGGGATCGGCTACATGCTGCGCCTGGTGCGCAAGGGGCCGAAGATCGACGAGGGCAAGGAAACGTCCGAAGGTGGGCCAGGCCAGCCGCGTACGCCAGCGCGTCCGCTGTCGGCGGCTGAAGAAGGCCTGGAAGATGGTGAAACCGACACCTTGCCGGAGAGGAGCTGAACATGGGTATCGACCTTCCGCTGATCTGGGCGGTGATCATCGCCTTTGGCGTAATGATGTACGTGGTGATGGATGGCTTCGATCTGGGTATCGGCATCCTCTTTCCCTTCGTCCGTGACGACGGCGAGCGCGACGTGATGATGAACACTGTCGCGCCGGTCTGGGACGGCAACGAGACCTGGCTGGTACTCGGCGGTGCCGGCCTGTTCGGCGCCTTCCCGCTGGCCTATGCGGTGGTACTCGACGCGCTTTATCTGCCGCTGATCCTGATGTTGCTGGGGCTGATCTTCCGTGGTGTGGCCTTCGAGTTTCGCTTCAAGGCCAAGGCCGCCAAGCGCCATCTGTGGGATAAGGCCTTCATCGGCGGCTCGCTGACTGCCACCTTCTTTCAGGGCGTGGCACTGGGTGCCTATATCGACGGTTTCGAGGTGGTCAATCGCAGCTTCGCCGGCGGTGCCTTCGACTGGCTGACACCGTTCTCGGTGTTCTGCGGCCTGGCGCTGATCGTTGCCTATGCGTTGCTCGGCTGCACCTGGCTGATCATGAAAACCGAAGGTCGCTTGCAACAGCAGATGCATGACATGGCGAGGCCACTGGTATTCGTGGTGCTGGCGGTGACCGGCATCGTCAGTCTGTGGACGCCGTTCGAGCACCCGGCGATCGCCGAGCGTTGGTTCAGCCTGCCGAACCTGTTCTGGTTCATGCCGGTGCCCGTGCTGGTGCTGCTGTGCACATACGCACTGCTGCGCTCGGTGGCCAACAACCGCAACTACTCGCCATTTCTGCTCACTCTGGCGCTGATCTTCCTCGGCTACAGCGGCCTGGGCATCAGCCTGTGGCCGAACGTGATTCCGCCGTCGATCAGCATCTGGGAAGCATCCGCACCACCGCAGAGCCAGGGCTTCATGCTGGTGGGCGCGTTGTTCATCATTCCCTTCATTCTCATGTACACCGCCTGGAGCTATTACGTGTTCCGCGGCAAGGTGACGGTGGATGATGGCTACCACTGAGGGGCGTGAAATGACCAAGGTCGAGCAGGATAAAAAACCGCTGTGGCAGCGTCTGGGTTGGCTGGTGCTGATCTGGGCCTGCAGCGTCACCGCGCTGGGCATCGTGGCCTGGCTGCTGCGCCAGTTCATGAGCGCGGCGGGGTTGGGGACGCCGGGCTGAGCACGCGGTTGATCCCGGCGCGTGCTTGTTCCCATACTGGCCTCCTTTGTTCGCACGCCAAGGAGGCTCGATGTTCGCCCTCAGCGATACCCTCAAAAGCCGCTTCGCCGCGCTGAAATCCACTGCCGACTACTGGTCGCTGCGCCATGTGCGCGAGAGCAGGGAATCCTACTGGGTGCGGCGGCGTGTGGCGCAGGCGCCTTCCTTCGTCGACGATGCTGGTGCCATGCTCACAGTGCGTATCGCCGGTGTCGAAGCCTATGCGGCCACCAGCGATCTCAGTCAGGCTGGCTTGCAGGCTGCACTGGAGCACGCCGAGCAGATGGCACGTACCTTGGCTGGGCATAACCTGCTGGATCTCGGCAGCCTGCCGTACCCCACCGAGCACAGCGACGATGTGATGCCAGGCTACGAACAGCCGTTGGCGGGGGCTGCCCACTGGTTCGAACTGTTGATGGCAGAGTCGGCATTGATTCCCCAGGATGCGCGTCTGGTCGATAGCCATGTTGGGCTGACGTTCACCGGCCATGAGCAGATATTTCTCAACAGCGCGGGCGCCTGCCTGCGGCGTGCCCAGCGCTATGTGTTCCCGCAGGTGGGCGTTACCGCCAGCGACGAACACGACAGCCAGAGCCGCAGCTTCGGCGGCACGCATCTGGCGCGCCAAGGCGGCGCCGAGGTGTTGCAGCAGTTGGGTGTGATCGGCAGCGCCGCGCGCATCGCCGACGAAGCATTGCAACTGTTGCTGGCGCCCAACACCCCGAACGGTTCGCGTGACCTGCTATTGATGCCGGACCAGATGATCCTGCAGATTCACGAGTCTATCGGCCATCCGCTGGAGCTGGACCGCATTCTCGGTGACGAGCGCAATTTCGCCGGCACCAGCTTTATCCGTCAGAGCGATTTCGGGCATTACCAATATGGCTCGCCGCTGCTCAATGTCAGCTTCGATCCGGATGTGCCTGGAGAGTTGTCCAGCTACCGCCATGACGATGACGGCACGCCGGCCGAACGGCAGCTACTGATCCGTGATGGCATCCTTCAGCGTCCGCTCGGCGGCGCGCTGTCGCAATGGCGCAGCGGCTTGCCAGGCGTGGCCAACAGCCGCGCCTGCAGCTGGAACCGGCCGCCCATCGACCGTATGGCCAATCTCAATCTGGAGCCAGGCGATCAGCCGCTGGCCGAACTGATCGGCGGTATCGAACGCGGGATTCTGATGAGCAACAACCGCTCCTGGTCGATCGACGACGCGCGCAACAAATTCCAGTTCGGCTGCGAGTGGGGCCAGTTGATCGAAAACGGCGAGCTCAAGGGCGTGGTGAAGAACCCTAACTACCGAGGCATCAGCTCGCGGTTCTGGCGCAACCTGCGCGCGGTGGGGGACACCTGCACCTTCGAGGTGATGGGCACACCCTATTGCGGCAAGGGTGAACCCAACCAGGTGATTCGCGTGGGGCACGCTACACCGGCCTGCGTATTCGCCGATATCGACGTTTTCGGAGGGGCGGCCTGATGGATGCACGTCAGCATTTCAGCGCGTTGTTCGAGCATCTGCAGGCGCAAGTCGTGGGCGAGGAGGGTTTCACCCTGGCCTATGGCGCCGAGGTGTCCAGCTTCATCCGGTTCAATCAGGGTCAGGTGCGCCAGGCCGGCGATGTGCAGCAGGTCTACGTCACCCTGTCTCTGTACCTGGGGCAGCGACATGCCGAGAGCAAACTGGCACTCAGCGGTGTGCTCGATGAGGATTTGCGGCGTCTGCAGCAGATAGTGCAGCGCCTGCGAGGCGTGCTGCCAACCTTGAGTGATGACCCTTATCTGCGCTTGAACCGTGAGGCTTGGCGCAGCGAGGTGGCGAGTGAAGCAGGTTCGCTCGACAGTGCGGTCATGGCGCAGCAGATCGTCGCTGCGGCTGCGGCTGCTGGTCTGGATCTGGTTGGCTTTCTGGCCGTGGGCCCCCAGTACCAGGGCTTCGCCAGTTCCTGGGGCGCATTCGGCTGGTACGCCGCGAGCAGTTTCAACTTCGAATTCAGCCTGTTTCACGGCAATGGCCAGGCGGTGAAAAGCGCCTATGCCGGTGAGCAGTGGGACGCCCAGGCGTTCGCCCGCAAGCTGGACCGCGCGCGGCAACAGCTGGAATTTCTCGGCCGGCCGGCGAAGGCGCTGCAGCCGGGGGGGTATCGCGCCTACCTGGCACCGGCTGCGCTGGAAGAACTGGTCAGCCTGTGCTGCTGGGGCTTCGGCGCCCAGGCGCTGGCGTCGGGTGGCAGCCCGTTGCAGCGGTTGTTCAGCGGTAAATCCGAACTCAGCCCGTTGGTGACCATGGACGAGCGCATCGAAGGCGGCCTGGCGCCGGCCTTTACCGCAGAAGGGCCGCGTCGGCCGTTGCGCCTGATCAGCCAGGGGCGACCCGGCGAGCGCTTGGTCAGCTCGCGCAGTGCCGCGGAATATGGCCTGATCGCCAATGGCGCGTGCAGCGGCGAATACCCGCTGTCCTTGCAGATGCATGGCGGTGAGCTGGACGAGCAGGACGTGCTGCAACGGCTCGGCACCGGGCTGTATATCGGTAACCTGTGGTACGGCAATTTCTCCGACCTGCCCGCGGCACGCCTGACTGGCATGACCCGCTTCGCCACCTTCTGGGTCGAGGATGGGCAGATCCAGGCGCCGGTCGACACCATGCGTTTTGACGATTCGCTGTTCGACTTCCTCGGCCTGCAGCTGGAAGCCCTGACCCGCGAGCCGGAGCTGCTGCTGCCGGGCGGGACCTACGGCGCCAGGCAGGCCGGCTCGATGGCGTTGCCGGGCGCGCTGCTGTCGCGGTTTACTCTGACCTTGTAGAGAATCTATTTTCTCGCCTTGAGCACCACGAACTTCGGATTGGCCGCCACCTGTTCGACACCGCGGAACAGCCGGGCCAGTTTGGCGTGGTAGCCCAGGTGGCGGTTGCCGACGATCCACAGTTCACCGCCAGTGACCAGCGCCGCGCGGGCTTGCTGGAACATGCGCCAGGCGAGGAAGTCACCGACCACCTGCTGCTGGTGGAAGGGCGGGTTGCACAGCACCAGATCTAGCGAGTCAGCCGGCTGCTCGGCCAGGCCATCGCCAGCGCGTATGGTCACCGGTCGCTCACCAAGTGCCGCCCGCCAGTTTTCCTGCGCCGATTGCACGGCCATGTACGACTCGTCCACCAGCGTCAGCTCCGCTTGTGGGCTGCCCAGAGCATAGGCGATGCCGAGCACGGCGTTACCACAACCCAGATCGGCGACGCGGACGCGGCCGAGGTGGCGTGGCAGATGCGGAAGAAAGGCGCGGGTGCCGATATCCAGGCCATCGCGGCAGAACACATTGGCGTGATTGATCAACTCCAGCGCCGGTTTATCCAGGTTGTAGCGAGTGGGGTAGGGCGAGTGCGGCGCCGCCTTGGTTTCAGGCGTGGCTACGAGCAGCCGGGCTTTCTTCACCGCCAGCGAGGCTTGCACCGGGCCGATGTATTGCTCCAGCAGATCACCGGCGGCGCGCGGCAGGTGTTTGATCATTGCCCCAGCCACCACACGGGCATTCGGCGCCAACTGGTCGTGCAGACGGATCAGTTGTTCCTCCAGCAGGGCAAGGGTCTTCGGCACGCGGATCAGTACCCAGTCGAACGGCCCCTGCGGCGTTTCGCTGGACGTCACGAAGCGGACCGCCTCCACCGCCACACCATTGCGCGCCAGGTTCTTCTGCAGTGCCAGGTGGCCGAGGTGCGAGTCGCCGCTGCTGGTCACCTCGCAGTGCGTGGCCAGCGAGCAGGCGAGGGCGCCGAAGCCATCGTTGAGCACCAGCACCCGGCTTGTGGCGTCGATGCCCTGCTCGTGCACATGACTCAACAGGTATTCGTCGGCAGCATCGAAGGCCTGCAGAGGTTCGTTCTGCTGTTCGGGCTGGCGAATCAGGTCAAGGTCGGCGAATGGGGTGACGAGTGACGGCATGGCAGGCGTTTTCCGGAGGCGTGTGGAGCTGGCGCATCATAGCCGCTGGCGTCGCTGCACCCCAACATTCCTGAAGGTAGCCACATGTGCCGCTGGACAAGTGTGTGCGCCAGTGGCTAAGTCTCACCCAGCGGTCTGGCGGGCGATCTGCCGGCAGACCTTGGTGAGGCATGAGCGAGAGACAAGATTGAGCGTTTCCGAAGCAAGACCCATCCGACGCCGGACGTTGCACAGTGAGATCGTCGACCATCTGCGTGAGCTGATCGTCAGCGGCGAGCTGGAGCCGGGTCAGAAAATCCCCGAGAAAGCCCTGTGTGAACGCTTCGATATCTCGCGCACCCCGCTGCGTGAAGCGCTCAAGGCGCTGGCGGCCGAAGGCATGATCGAACTGTTGCCGCAGCGTGGGGCCCGCGTGGTCACCATCACCGATGAGGAGTTGCAGGAGCTGTTCCCGATCATCGCCAGCATCGAGGCGCTGGCTGGCGAGCTGGCCTGCGAGAAGATCAGCGATGCGCAGATCGACGCCATCCGCCAGATGCACGAGGACATGATCGAGGCCTACCGAGCGTCGCGCTCGCTGGAGTATTCGCGGCTCAATCGAGCCATTCACTTCGCCATTTTCGAGGCGGCCGACAATGCGTCGTTGCTGGCGCTGTACCGCAACCTGGAACTGCGCATTCGCAACATCCGTCACACCGTGCGTCAGGCCCCGCGGGATTGGAAAGAGGCGGTGAGCGACCACGAGAAGATCCTGCAGGCCCTTGCTGCCCGTGATGGCAGTCGGCTCGGCAAGATCATGCGTCAGCACGTGATGAATACCGCGCGCACGGTGCGTCACTCCATCGACGAGTTGCAGGACTCGGCGCTCGTCAGCGATCAAGAATAGTCGCTCACCTTCTGCATAAATCCCTATCTTGTTGGGTGTTTTTACGCCCGATATTCGAGCATCTGCGCGAAAAATTGCTCTATCTTCGTGCAATTAAAATGAATTCATTATTTATTATTCTTTTTTGTTGACGATGCCCTTTACCGTCCCGCAGAGTGCTCTGGCGATGCTTGCTAGGGCACGCCGGCACCACATGAAAGGGAGCCGTTGCGCGATAACAAAACAGGGGGCAAAACCATGAAGAAGATTTTTGCGGCTTCGTCGATGATGCTGATGTTCGCAGCAGCGGGAGTGTCGGCACAGGAAGGCACACTGGCGAAGATTGCCGAGCTGGGGGAGATCAGCGTCGGCCACCGTGATGGGGCCGTGCCCTTTTCCTACTACGACGATCAGCAGCGCCCCATCGGCTATGCCATGGACCTGTGCGTGAAGGTCGTCGATGCGATCAAGCTCAAACTCGACGAGCCGGAGCTGAAGGTCAGCTACCTGCCCGTGACCGGCGCCACCCGCATGCCGTTGCTGGCCAACGGCACCATCGACATGGAGTGCGGCACCACCACCAATAATGCCGAGCGCCAGCGTCAGGTGAGTTTCTCCAACACCTATTTCGTTGCTGGCGTGCGCATCCTCTCCAAGAAGAGTGCGCCGATCGAAACCATGGCCGATGCCCAGGGCAAGACCGTGGTCACCCTGGCCGGCACTACCAGCGTCAAGGTCATCAGTGAGATCAACGCCGCGCAGAACCTCGGCCTCAACGTGCTGAGCGTGAAGGACCTGGCCGAAGGCATGCTCACCCTGCAGACCGAACGCGCCGTGGCGCTGATCTTCGACGATGTGTCCATTGCCGGCGCCGCCGCGACCTCGAAGAACCCCGGAGACTTCGTCATGTCCGCTGAGCCGCTGTCGGTCGAGCCATACGGCATCATGCTGCGCCGTGGTGACGATGACTTCAAGGAACTGGTCAACGCCACCCTCGACGAGCTGTACGCCAGCGGTGAAATCAACGCCATCTACGACAAGTGGTTCGTTCAGGCGATTCCGCCGCGTGGCATCAACATGAACTTCCCGATGTCCGGCCAGCTGAAGAAGGTCATTGCCGAGCCCACCGACGATCCGAACCCCGAGCTGTATCGCTGATCGAGTGGCGCCAACCCGGTCGGTGCCCTGCGCCGACCGGGCCATGACATGTACTGGATGGGCTAGGCCATGAGTTACAACTGGAACTGGTGGATCTTTTTCGAGCCTTCGCTCGATGGCACCAATACCTACCTGATGACGCTGATCTGGGGTGCCTGCTGGACGGTCGCCACGGCCCTCGGCGCGTTCACCATCGCCATCGTGCTCGGCTCGCTGGTCGGTGTGGCGCGCACCTCGCCGCTGGCCTGGATGCGTGCGCTGGGTACCGGCTTCGTCGAGCTGTTTCGCAACATTCCGCTGCTGGTGCAGATGTTCCTCTGGTACTTCGTGCTGCCGGAGCTGCTGCCCACCGACCTGGGGCGCTGGTTCAAGCAGTTGCCGAATTCCGCGTTCTACACGGCGGTGATCTGCCTGGGCTGCTACCACGCCGCGCGTATGGCCGAAGTAGTGCGTGCCGGGCTCGAGAGTTTGTCCAGCGGGCAACGCATGGCCGGTCTGGCCATGGGCCTGACGCTGGTGCAGACCTACCGTTACGTGTTGCTGCCGATGGCCTATCGCATCGTGGTACCGGCCATCACCTCCGAATTTCTCAGTTGCACCAAGAACACCTCTGTCGCCCTGGCCATCGGCCTGATGGAGCTGACCGGCAGCGCCCGTGCGATGCAGGAAAACAGCTTCCAGACGTTCGAGGCGTTCACTGCGGCAACCACCCTGTATCTGGTGCTCAACCTGATCATCGTCTTCGCCATGCGTGCCGTCGAGCGCAAGGCCGCTGTGCCGGGCTACGGCCTGCGGAAGGAGAGCTGAACATGTTTGGCAGTTTCGACCTGGGAGTGGTGGTCGACTCGCTCCCCTATCTGTTCTCCACCGGCATGAGCTTCACCCTGACGCTCACGCTGTTCGCCACCATTGGCGGCATCTTCTTCGGCTCGCTGCTGGCGATCATGCGCCTGTCGCGTTATCGCGCGCTGTCGATGTTCGCCGGTGGCTACGTCAACCTGCTGCGCTCGCTGCCGCTGGTACTGGTGATCTTCTGGTTCTACTTCATGGTGCCCTTCGTGGTGCAGTGGATCACCGGTGCGCCGCGCCCGGTGCGCATCGACCCGTTCTGGTCGTCGGTGATCACCTTCACCCTGTTCGAGGCCTGCTACTTCTGCGAGATCATCCGCTCCGGTATTCAGTCGCTGCCCAAGGGCCAGACCCAGGCGTCGATGGCGCTGGGCATGACCGGCCGCCAGAGCCTGTTCTACGTGGTCTTGCCACAAGCACTGCGCAACATGCTGCCGCTGATGCTCACGCAGACCATCGTACTGTTCCAGGACACCTCGCTGGTCTACATCCTCTCGATCACCGACTTCCTCGGCGCCGCGGCGAAGATCGCTCAGCGTGACGGGCGCCTGCTGGAGATGTACGTCTTCGCCGCGCTCGTCTACTTCGCGATCTCCCTGCTCGCCTCCTATGCCGTACGCCGCCTGCAAAAGCGCGTCGCCATCATTCGTTAAGGGCCCTTCGTCATGATTACGATCAGCGATGTCTGCAAATCCTACGGATCGTTTCAGGTGCTGACGCACTGCTCGACCACCGTTGCCAAGGGCGAGGTGGTAGTGGTGTGCGGGCCTTCCGGTTCCGGCAAGTCCACCTTGATCAAGACGGTCAACGCGCTGGAGCCCATCGACAGCGGTGAAATCACTGTCGATGGCATCAGCGTCACGGCCAAGGACACCAATCTGCCCAAGCTGCGCTCGCGCGTCGGCATGGTGTTCCAGCACTTCGAGCTGTTCCCGCACCTGTCCATCATGGAGAACCTGATGCTGGCGCAGATCAAGGTGCTCAGTCGCAGCAAGTCCGAGGCCGAGAAGAAGGGCCTGCAACTGCTCGAGCGCGTCGGCCTCAAGGAGCATGCCCACAAGCATCCGGGCCAGCTCTCCGGCGGCCAGCAACAGCGCGTCGCCATCGCCCGTGCGCTGGCCATGGATCCGGTGGTGATGCTGTTCGACGAGCCGACTTCGGCGCTCGACCCGGAGATGGTCAACGAGGTGCTCGATGTCATGGTGCAGCTCGCCCACGAAGGCATGACCATGATGTGCGTCACCCACGAGATGGGCTTCGCACGCAAGGTCGCCGACCGGGTGATCTTCATGGATGCCGGGCAAATCGTCGAAGACTGCCCGAAGGAGGAGTTCTTCGGCGACATCAACGCCCGCTCTGATCGCGCCCAGCAGTTCCTGTCGAAAATTCTCTCTCACTAACGCCGGACGAAAATCATGGAAATGCCCAACGAGCAGCAATTGCTGGCGATGGCGGCTGCGCGCGGCGCTGCGCTGCGTGATGGCCGCGTGGTGCTTTATGCCGGTGCCAACCTGCCCAGCGCCGAGTCGCAGCAGGCCTATGCGCCCGAGCTGAGCGCCTACCCGGCGATGGGGCCGAGTTATGCCAAAGAGCAACCGGATACCGACCTGGTGTCGGGCCTGGAAGTGGCGGTGCGTGAGCGCATCTGCTCGCTGTTCGGCGCGGCCTGGGCTGAGCCGCGCCTGCCCAGCTGTACCATCGCCAACCTGGCGGTGTTCCACGCCTTCAGCCGGCCGGGTGACCTGCTGCTGGCGCCTGCCGCGGCCCATGGCGGACACCTCAGTCAGCGCCGCGGCGGCACGCCGGAACTGGCCGGGGTGCGCGTGGCCGATCTGCCTTTCGATACCCGTGCCTGCCGTCTGGATGCCCAGGCCGCTGCCGAGCTGGTGCACACGCTGCGGCCGACTCTGGTGATGCTCGGTCGCTCGGTGATCATCACCCCCGACGGCATCGAGCCGGTGGTCGCTGCCGCTCGCGAAGTGGGGGCAAAAACCATTTTCGACGCTTCGCACGTGTCCGGGCTGATCGCCGGCGGCACCTTCCCCAACCCATTGGAACTGGGCGTCGATATCCTCACCAGCTCCACCTACAAGACCCTGCCGGGTCGCCCCCACAGCCTGATCGCCGGTCGTCATGCCGAAGATGGCGAGTGCCTGGCGCGCTTCATCGACCGCGCGCTGCTGGCCAACTACGACGCCGGCAAGTTGCCGTCCTTCCTGGTCACCCTGCAGCAGGCCGAAGCCGATGGCGGCGCCTATGCACGGCGCGTCTGCGCGGCCAGCCAGACCTTCGCCAAGGTGTTGCGTGAGCTGAACGTGGCGGTGATTGCGCCGAACCCGGGCGAGGTGTTCACCCATCAGGTGCTGGTGCCGATGAGCAATGCACTGGATGCTCCGGCGACGATCAAGGCGCTGGAGCAGGAGGGCATTCTGGTCGGCACCTGCAACGACCCGACCACGCCTGGCGGCTATGCCCTGCGTGTTGGTACCCAGTTCATCGTTGCCCAAGGCCAGGACGAGCAGGTGGATAACATCGCCCGCTGGCTGGCCGCTGCCCTGCGTCGTGAGCCGGATGGACGCATGACCGTGGTCTGATGCCCCTGCGATCTGCCGGTTTTTGTCGCGCGGCTTTTGCGCGACACTGCCGGCATCATTCGCTCAGGAGCTGCACATGATCGTCAGCGATGACAAGTTCACGCGCGAGAGTCTGCTCGACGTACAGACACTCACACCAAGCCTGTTCACCCTGCGTACCACCCGTGATGCCGGTTTTCGTTTTCGCGCCGGGCAGTTCGTGCGTCTGGGGGTGGAAAAGGCAGACGGTTCGGTGGTCTGGCGACCCTATTCGCTGGTTTCGGCGCCGCACGACGAGTTTCTCGAGTTCTTCTCCATCGTGGTTCCGGATGGCGAGTTCACCAGCGAGTTGAGTCGGCTGCGCGGTGGCGACAGCTTGCTGGTGGAGAAGATGGCTACCGGTTACCTGACCCTGGATCGCTTCGTCGACGGTCGCGACCTCTGGTTGCTTGGCAGTGGCACCGGCATCGCGCCGTTCCTGTCGATCCTGCAGGATTTCGAGGTGTGGCAGCGCTTCGAGCGCATCGTGCTGGTGTACAGCGCAAGAACCTCTGCCGAGCTGGCTTACCAGCCGCTGATCAGGGGGCTTGCTGGACTGGAGCACCTGGCCGAGTTCGCCAACAAGCTCACCTACCTGCCGGTGGTCACCCGTGAGCAGGCGCCGGATTGCCTGAGCGCGCGCATCACCGATTTGCTCGACAGTGGCGAGCTGGAGCGGGCCGCCGGGCTTGAGCTGACGCCTGAGCATTCGCGAGTGATGATCTGCGGCAACCCGCAGATGATCGACGACATTCGTCAACGCCTGAAGGCGCGCGGTCTGAACCTGAGCCTGACCCGGCGGCCGGGTCAGGTGGCAGTCGAAAACTACTGGTGATCAGTCTTCGCGGATCGCCTTGAGCCGGTGCTCCCAGCGGCGCTTGGCGAAGCGGCGCATGTTGGGGATGTCGTCGGTCTCGTCGAGGATCGGCTTGCCGATGATGGTTTCCATGATGTCTTCCAGCGTCACTAGGCCGCGCCAGCTACCGAATTCGTCGTACACCAGGCACATGTGCTGACGCTCCTGCATCAGCAGGGTCATCAGGTTTTCCACGTTCATGCTTTCCGACACGACCTTGAGCGGCTTCATGATCTGGGTGATCGGTTCGGCGTCGTTCTCGGCGGCCAGGGCGTCATAGCGGAACACCACGCCCAGCGGCGACTCGTCCTCGCCGATTACCGGGTAGCGGGAGAACTGGCTCTCGCGGGCACGGGTCTTGAACGCGGCGATCGATTCATCCGGTGCGGCCGACTCGCAGACGATGCGCGGCGTCATGATGTCGCGCAGACGAATCTCGTGCAGGTCGAGGATGTTGCTGATCACCCGATGCTCGTCTTCGTCGAGCTTGCCCACTTCGCGGCCGAGCAGGGTCAGCGCTTTGATTTCCTGGCGAATGTCGTGCTCCGGCTCCTTGCCGCCAAACAGGCGCATGATCAGGTCTGAAAGCACGATGAACGGCTTGAGCAGCAGGATCATCGCCCGCAGCAGGCTCGGCAGGAAGGGGGCCAGGGCGCGCCAGTAACGGGCGCCGATGGTCTTCGGCAGAATCTCCGAGAGCACCAGAATCAGCAGGGTCATGACCGCCGAGGCGATACCCAGGTAACCGTCGCCGAAGACGATTGCCACCTGCGCACCGACACCGGTCGCACCAACGGTATGCGCCACGGTATTGAGAGTCAGGATGGCCGCCAGCGGCTGGTCGATCTTGTCTTTGAGCTCTTTCAGCCTTTCATACAGCTGAGGTTTTTCGACCTTCTGCTGAGCGATGTAACTGGGCGTGAGGGAGAGCAGGGCGGCTTCGAGGATGGAGCAGATGAACGAAACCAGAATGGAGAGGACAGCGAACGCTATCAGGAGTGTCATGTAGGGGGATAAGTAGCCAAGGGCCGATGAATTTAGCGCAAGAGCGGTAGGAAAAGCAGAAAAGCTGCAACATTTCATTTCGAAGTGTGGGCACAGGCAGTGCTCGTCGACTGACGGCTGGCTTGCTGATCGCTGATTGGCGGCACGCGGTCCAGCTTCGACTAGGCTAAAGGGACACTCTTTGGGGAGGTCCTCCATGCCGCTTGAACATCACCCGTTGACCCGCGAATTCCCTCAGCAAGGCGATACCATGCGCAAGCTGATGCAAAGTGACCCACACTTCCCTCGCCTGGCTGGCGAGTACGAGGCGCTGGACAAGCGCATCTACGAAATAGAGGACGGCCGTGAAGCTGCCGACGACCTGACATTGCAGGGGCTAAAGCTGCAGCGTGTGGGCCTGAAGGACGAGATTGCCGATCTGCTGCGTAAGGCGGGCAGTGCTTGATCCGGATCAAATGAACGGTCGACGTGCAGCGCTAGGCTGGAGCCATCTTTCTTGTCAGAGGCTTCATCATGCACGTCGACCACCATCCTTTGGTTCATGACTTCCCCGAACTGCGCAACGAACTGCAGCGCCTGCGCCAGAGCGACGAACAGTTCTCTCGCCAGGCCGAAGAGTACGAAGCGCTGGACAAGCGCATCTGCCGGATAGAAGACGGTATCGAGTTGCTCGATGACGTCACCCTCAGCGCGCTGAAACTCAACCGTGTTGCGCTCAAAGACGAACTTGCTCGTCAGCTCAAGCGTGCCTCCGGGCAGTGCTGTGGCTGTGGCAACGGTTGCAAGGGGTGATAGCCTAGTAACCACGGTGCGCCGTGCGCACCGCTGCTCTTAATGCGTACGAGCGACGGCGAAACGGCTCAACTCGATCAGTGCATCGCGATATTCGCCGGCTGGCAGCACTTCCAGGCAGGCAATGGCGCGTTCGGCGTAGTCGCGAGCGAGCTGTGCGGTGTACTCCAGGGCGCCGGCAGCATCCACGGCGGCGCGGATGCTTTCCAGGTCTTCGATGCCGCCTTTCTGAATCGCGCGGCGTACCAGAGCAGCCTGCTCTTCGGTGCCTTCGCGCATGGTGTAGATCAGTGGCAGGGTCGGCTTACCCTCGGCGAGATCGTCACCGACGTTCTTGCCCAGTTCGGCTGCATCGCCCTTGTAGTCGAGCAGGTCGTCGACCAACTGGAAGGCGATACCCAGGTGGTCACCGAAGGTACGTAGGGCTTCACGCTGTGCCTCGTTGGCTTTGGCCAGGGCGGCGGCGGCGTGAGTCGAGGCCTCGAAAAGCATCGCGGTCTTGCCGCGGATGACTTCCATATAGGTTTCTTCGGTGGTGCTGGCGTCGCGCACCTTGGACAGCTGCAGCACTTCGCCTTCGGCGATCACGCGGGTGGCGTGGGAGAGAATCTTCATCACCGGCATGGAGCCGAGCTCGACCATCATTTCGAACGAGCGTGAATAAAGGAAGTCGCCCACCAGTACGCTTGGTGCGTTACCCCATTGGGCATTGGCGGTGCTGCGGCCACGGCGCATGTCGGACATGTCGACCACGTCGTCATGCAGCAGGGTGGCGGTGTGCAGGAATTCGATGGTGGCGGCCAGCAGGCGCAGATCATCGGCCTGGTAACCCAGGGCGCGACCGCTGAGCAGCACCAGCAATGGGCGCAGGCGCTTGCCGCCAGCGGAGATGATATAGTCGCCGATCTTCTCCACCAGCGGCACGCGGGAAACCACCTGTTGGCGAATGATGCCATTGACGGCGGTGAAATCGTCCGCTACCACGCGGTAGAAAGCCTGGGGTTGCATCGGCGACTGGTGCTCCTTTGAGGTTGCGCGGCATGCTAGGTGGCGGGGTAGGGGCTGTCAAGGTAAGCACTGGCGCCCCTTGCGAAGCGTTCGGCGCTTGCGTACAATCGCGCACCCTGAACTTCCCCCTGGGTATTTCCCTGCCTTACGCAATTGCAAGGGTGTCACTTCCGGCCCCAAGCAGCCATGCCAGCCAATAACGACTTTTCTAAAGCGCTGGGTGAGCAGGATCAACGGAGATTTACCATGTACGCAGTAATTGTTACTGGTGGCAAGCAATACAAAGTCACCGAAGGCGAATTCCTCAAGATCGAGAAGCTCGAAGTCGCCACCGGCGAAGCCGTGACTTTCGATCGCGTTCTGCTGATCGGCAATGGCGACGACGTTCAGATCGGCGCTCCGGTCGTAGACGGCGCTAAAGTGGTTGCCGAAGTCGTGTCGCAAGGCCGTCACGATAAAGTGCGCATCATCAAGTTCCGCCGTCGTAAGCACCACATGAAGCGTCAGGGCCACCGTCAGTGGTTCACTGAGATCAAAATCACCGGTATCCAGGCCTGATTCGTCGGCCCCGATCCTTTATAGGAGTATTGACTCATGGCACACAAAAAAGCTGGCGGTTCTACCCGTAACGGCCGCGATTCCGAAAGTAAACGCCTTGGCGTGAAAATGTATGGTGGTCAGGTCATCAAGGCCGGCAACATCATCGTTCGTCAGCGCGGCACCGAGTTCCATGCCGGTTTCGGCGTGGGCATGGGCAAAGACCACACCCTCTTCGCTAAAGTCGAAGGCGTGGTCAAGTTCGAAGTGAAGGGCGCTTTCGGCCGTCGCTACGTGAGCGTCGTTCAGGCCTAATCGCCTACGCGCTGGAAAAGCCCTGTCCGTAGGACGGGGCTTTTTTGTTTCTGTATCCTTGGGTTCTTGCCCGATCACCCATAACGCCACGCTGTTTGCGTGGGGTCATCCGGCAAGGGCCTTTACGTTGTTCTGTTGACCCGCAGCGCTTGCGGGAGGCGTATTCATGAAATTTGTCGACGAAGTTTCGATTTTTGTAAAAGCCGGTGACGGCGGTAACGGCATGATGGCCTTCCGTCGCGAGAAATTCATCGAGAAGGGCGGCCCCAACGGCGGCGATGGTGGCGACGGCGGCTCGGTATTCCTCGAGGCCGATGCCAACCTCAACACCCTGATCGATTACCGCTATACGCGCAAATTCAATGCGCAGAATGGCGAGAAGGGCGGCAGCACCGATTGCACCGGGGCCAAGGGCGAGGATCTGATTCTGCCGGTGCCGGTCGGCACCACGGTGATCGACGTGGCCACCCAGGAAGTGATTGGTGACCTGGTCAAAGCCGGTCAACGCTTGATGGTTGCCCAAGGCGGCTGGCACGGCCTGGGCAACACCCGCTTCAAGTCCAGCACCAACCGTGCGCCGCGCCAGACCACGCCAGGCAAGCCGGGCGAGTCGCGTGATCTCAAGCTGGAGCTGAAAGTGCTGGCCGATGTCGGCCTGCTCGGCCTGCCTAATGCCGGCAAGAGCACCTTCATTCGCGCGGTTTCCGCCGCCAAGCCGAAGGTCGCTGACTACCCCTTCACCACCCTGGTGCCGAACCTGGGTGTGGTCAGTGTCGACCGCTTCAAGAGCTTCGTCGTCGCCGACATTCCGGGGCTGATCGAAGGCGCCTCCGACGGTGCTGGCCTGGGTATTCGCTTCCTCAAGCACTTGGCGCGTACCCGCCTGTTGCTGCACCTGGTGGACATGGCGCCGCTGGACGAGAGCGATCCGGCCGAGGCTGCGCAGGTGATCATCGACGAGCTGGGTCGCTTCAGCCCGGCGCTGGCCGAGCGTGATCGCTGGCTGGTGCTGAACAAGATGGACCAGGTGCCCGAAGACGAGCGCGAGGCGCGCAAGGCCGATATCGTTGCCCGCCTGAACTGGCAGGGTCCGGTTTATGTGGTCTCGGCCATCAGCCGCGACGGCACCGAGCGCATCAGCCGCGACATCATGCATTACCTGGAAGTGCGTGCCGAGCGCATCGCTGAAGACCCGGTATTCGCCGAAGAGCTGGCCGAGCTGGATCAGCGCATCGAAGACGAGGCGCGTGCCCGTCTGCAGGCGCTGGACGATCAGCGCGCGCTGCGTAAATCCGGTGTGCGCAGTGTCGACGATATCGACGAGGACGATGACTTCCTCGACGAAGAAGACGACGATGGCCCGGAAATCATTTACGTCCGGGATTAAGCAAGTTTCCAACGCCGCTTAATTGCGGCGTTTTTGTAGGTGGGGTGGACCCCATCATTTTCTGGCTAAGGTTGGAAGATCATGCGTGACAAGGTGACCGGCGCGCGGCGCTGGGTGGTGAAGATCGGCAGTGCGCTGCTGACCGCTGACGGGCGTGGCCTGGATCGTGCGGCCATGGCAGTGTGGGTCAAGCAGATGGGCGCGCTGCGTGAGCAGGGCGTGGAACTGGTGCTGGTGTCCTCCGGCGCTGTGGCGGCCGGTATGAGCCGCCTGGGCTGGACCAGTCGACCTAGTGCGATGCACGAGCTGCAGGCTGCCGCCGCGATCGGTCAAATGGTGCTGGTGCAGGCCTGGGAATCCAGTTTTGCCGAGCACGGCCGCCGTACTGCACAGATTCTCCTGACACACGATGATCTGTCCGACCGCAAACGCTACCTGAACGCGCGCAGCACCTTGCGCACGCTGGTCGATCTCGACGTGGTGCCGGTGATCAACGAGAACGACACGGTGGTCACTGACGAGATTCGCTTTGGCGACAACGACACTTTGGCCGCCTTGGGGGCCAACCTGGTCGAAGCCGATCTGCTGGTTATCCTCACCGATCGCGACGGTATGTTTGATGCCGACCCGCGTCACAATCCCGATGCCAAGCTGATTCACGAGGCCCGTGCGGATGACCCGGCGCTGGATGCAGTGGCTGGTGGTGTCGGTGGCGCACTGGGTCGTGGTGGCATGCAGACCAAGCTGCGTGCATCGCGTCTGGCTGCGCGCTCCGGCGCGCATACCGTCATCGTCGGCGGCGCCATCGAGCAGGTGCTTGCCCGCCTCAAGGGCGGCGAGCGCCTGGGCCCGCTGCTGGCTCCCGAGCGCGGCTTGCTGGCGGCGCGCAAGCAATGGCTGGCCGGCCACCTGCAAACGCGCGGTACCCTGGTGCTGGATGCTGGTGCGGTGAAGGCGTTGAGCCAGGATCGCAAGAGCCTGCTGCCGGTGGGCGTGAAGGCGGTGCAGGGCAGTTTCCGTCGCGGCGAGATGGTGGTCTGCGTATCGCCTGACGGCCGCGAGATTGCCCGTGGCCTGGTCAACTACAGTGCGCTGGAGGCGCAGAAGATCATCGGTCAGCCGTCCGATGCCATCGAGAAGCTGCTGGGCTATGTCGATGAGCCGGAGTTGGTGCACCGGGATAATCTCATCCTGGTTTGAGAACCTGTACACGATCTGCTGCGCGTCGGCCCTACTGCGTTAAAAACAGGCTCGGAATGCTCATGTACAGAAGTACACTGCGCTTCCTCGCCTGTTTTTGCCTTGTATGGCTCTAGCTCGCGAGATCGTGAACAGGTTCTAGGAGAGAAAGATGCGTCTATTCAAGGGATGTGTGCTGAGCCTGCTGGTGCTACCTGGCCTGGCACTGGCCGAAACCATCGGTGAGGTGTCGACGGTATTCAAATGGGTAGGGCCGAACGACAAGATCGTCGTCGAAGCTTTCGATGACCCCAAGGTCGACGGTGTGACCTGCTACTTGTCGCGCGCCAAGACAGGCGGCGTGAAGGGTGGCTTGGGCCTGGCCGAGGATCGTGCAGAGGCCTCCATCGCCTGCCGCCAGGTCGGCCCCATTGCCTTCAAGGGCAAGCTCAAGGATGGCGAAGAGGTGTTCAAGGAGCGCACCTCGCTGGTGTTCAAGACCATGCAGGTGGTGCGTTTCTTCGACGTCAAGCGCAACACGCTGGTGTATCTGGTCTACAGCGACCGGGTGATCGAGGGCAGCCCGCAGAATGCGGTGACGGCCATTCCGATCCTGCCCTGGGGTCAGCAGTAACCTGAGCAACGCCCATAAAAAACCGCCCCGAAGGGCGGTTTTTTTGTGCGTGACGATCAGGCGCTGGGTGTATCGAGCTGCAGGCGCTGGTTCGATTGCGTCTGTACCTGGCGATAGCGCTCGGCGTCGTGGGACAGAACCTCGGCCATGGCCGGGAAGATCTCATCCAGCTTGGTGCGCCAGCCTTCGCTCTTGGCTTGCTCGGGGAAGCAGCGACGGATCAGGTCGAGCATGATCGACACGGTCACCGAAGCGCCCGGCGAGGCGCCGAGCAGGGCAGCGATGGTGCCGTCTGCAGCTGCCACCAGTTCGGTGCCGAACTGCAGGATGCCACCGTTCTTGCTGTCTTTCTTGATGATCTGCACGCGTTGGCCGGCCACTTCCAGGCGCCAGTCCTCGGCCTTGGCTTCCGGGTAGAAGCCGCGCAGGGTGTTCAGGCGTTGCTCTTCGGACTGCATCACTTCCTTGATCAGGTAACGGGTCAGATCCAGGTTGTCGCGCGCCACCGCCAGCATCGGGCCGAGGTTGTTGGGGCGCACCGACAGCGGCAGGTCGAGGAATGAACCGTACTTGAGGAACTTGGTGGTGAAGCCGGCGTAAGGGCCGAACAGCAGGGATTTCTTGCCGTCCACTACGCGAGTGTCGAGGTGCGGCACGGACATCGGCGGTGAGCCGACGGCAGCCTGGCTGTAGACCTTGGCCTGATGCTGCTTGACGATTTCCGGGTTGTCGCAACGCAGCCACTGGCCACTCACCGGGAAGCCGCCAAAGCCTTTGCCTTCGGGGATGCCGGACAGTTGCAGCAGCGGCAGTGCGCCGCCGCCAGCGCCGAGGAAGACGAACTTGCTCTTGAGCTTGCGCGTGGCGCCGGAGCGGGTGTCCTTGATATCCACCAGCCAGCCTTCACCGTCGCGCTTGAGGTCGGTGACCTTCTGGTTGCAGGTGACTTTGGCGTCGGGCTGGGTGGTCAGGTAGGCGAGCATCTGTTCGGTGACCGCACCGAAGTTGACGTCGGTACCGGCTTGCACGCGGGTCATCGCCAGCGGCTCGCCACTGTCGCGGCCCGGGATCAGCAGCGGCGCCCACTCGGCGATGGTGGCACGATCTTCGGTGTACTCCATCTCGGTGAAGGCGTGGTGCTGGCGCAGGGCCTCGAAACGCTTCTTGAGGAAGGCGATACCGCTGTTGCCGCGCACGAAACTCATGTGCGGAACTGGGTTGATGAAGGTCTTCGGCGAGTTGATCGCGCCTTTTTCGATCAGGTAAGCCCAGAACTGTTTGGACTCCTCGAATTGGGCGTTGATGTTCACCGACTTCTTGATGTCGATGCTGCCGTCAGCGCCTTCCGGGGTGTAGTTCAGCTCGCACAGGGCCGCGTGACCGGTGCCGGCGTTGTTCCAGGGGTTGGAGCTTTCCACTGCGCCGGACTCGCGCAGCTCCACCACTTCCAGGGTGATGCCGGGGTTGAGTTCCTTGAGCAGTACGCCCAGGGTCGCGCTCATGATGCCGGCACCAACCAGCACCACATCTACGCTTTGGGAATCGTTGTGCGCCATTAACCTCTCTCCAAGAAAAACTGCACCAGATGGACGGCCGTTCGGCCTTTCAGGGCGATACCGGCAGACTCAGGCGTGATGCCCTGTCGTTCGGCGGGGAGGGTCAAGGCTGGGATTTGCGGACGCAAAACTGTTCATCTGTTCGCCACACTCTTGTGAAGTTTGTAAAAACCGTCTTTTTCACGCTCTTTTGGAGCGGTGAACCTCAAAAGCTCGACTGCCTCGGCGCGCTTTTGCCCGTGCAAATCATGCAATGCATGGCTGCATAACTGCTCTGCATATGGGCTGAAAGCGGCTGGCCGGAAGCGGCAGCTCGAAGTGGGCGACTCTCTGGGGCGGGGCGATGACGTTGCATCGGCGAGGTCGTTCGGCCCGATCAGGAGACGTCCTTATAATCGGGGCGTGATTATAACGGTGAATGAGGGGAAATTGAGCCCCTGCGTGACTTTTATTCTTTCACCGGTCAGGCCGCCAACGGGCGGGCTGCTGATGCGTGTGTGGCGACCGGGGTGAGCCGGGCACCGGCGGGCAGTGGGGCGCCCAGCCAGGAGATGCTCGGCTCGCGAACTTCCACCCATCCCGCCTGGATCGGGTGTTCCTGCATCTGCCGCAGGGCACAGCAAACGCCACGATCATCAATCAGGGCAAAATGGCGCATCGGGCGAGCGTGGCTGAACAGGCGGCGCAACAGCATGGCGAAGGCTCCAGCGTGGTGACAGGTACTTTATGCCCGCGCGCGGTGACAGGCTGATGACAGGAACCGCAGCGATATGCCAACGGTCCTATGCAGCGCTACTGTCGGCCTCAGGCCGCGCTGGTTATACTGCCGGCCACTTTTACCTCACTCGGAGAGATGAGCATGCTGCACCGTGCGTTGATCGCCTTGCTTGCTGCCGCCAGCCTGACTCTGGCCGGTTGCGCCCTCAGCCCTCAGCAACTCACCCCACAACCCAAGCTGACCAGTTCGCTGACCCCAGTCGGCCAGGGTCAGCCGGTGGTGGTGCGCGTGGTCGACGGCCGTCCTTCGCCGGTGCTTGGCACCCGCGGCGGTCTGTATCCAGAGACCAGCTCCATCAGCGTCAACCCCGATTATGTGCTGCCCAAGCTGCAGGCTGAGGCCGAAGCGGCTGTGCGTCTGCTCGGTTTTACACCGTCGCCCAATGCTTATAACGCGCCACAGCTGACCATCACCCTGGCGGAACTGAAGTATCAGTCGCCCAAAGAGGGCATGTACGTCACCGAGGCGGATATCTCGGCCTCGATCCGTGCCGACGTGCAAGGTGGCAGCCGCCGCTATACCGGCCGTTACGGTGCCTCGCTGAACCAGCGTTTCGGCACCGCACCGAACCAGCAGACCAATAGCAAGCTGGTGGGTGACGTGCTCAGCGACGCGCTGACTCGTGCCTTCAAGGACCCGACCATCGGCCAGGTACTGCTGCAGTAATTCGGCGCATCGTTATAAAAAACGCCCCGCATTGCGGGGCGTTTTCATTTGTCCAGGGTCTTCATGCTGCTTCGGCGTAGAACTCCGGCAGGCTCATGCCGGTACGGTTGTCGATATCCGGCAGGTCGTAATGCTCATGGCCGCCAAGGGCGCAGTACACCAGCCAGTGCTGGTCCTGCACGTTGAAAGATAGCTCGTCGACCACGGCGTCCACTTCATCTAGCGAGTCGATCAGGTAATCGCGGTCCAGCGGTTGAGAATTGAGCATGGCAGGTCCTCCAGGGACATTGAGGTTTGGCTCCAGTAACAGTCGTGACTGTTTGGTCACTCTTGGAGATACAAACCCTAGGCCAGGCATATGACAGTTTTCAGACGATTTCGGGATAGCGGGCCGCGTTCGTCGGAAACGAACCTTATAAAAGAGGTATTTCAGTACACTGCGCGACGACTTTTCGAGGGTCGAGACGCACCGCTTCTCGGTCAAAATCCCCATTCTGGTGCAGTGGCGAGGCTGCTGCACCATGCTGTTCTCGAGGTGTTGCATGTCGCTGCAGATGTTGTGGTCACTGTTCCTCGCCCATCCGGCAGGGGCGGTCAATTCGCTGGCATTGTTCTTCGCGTTGGCGGGCGCCTGGCTGTGCCTGATGACTCACTTGCGCGAGCAGCGCGGCGTAGCACGAGTGCTGGCGCAAGGCGAGCTGGATGAAGCCGAGGTTCAGGACGAGCGTACCCTGCGGATCAACCGCTTCTTCTATCGCTTCGGTGGCATTTGCCTGGGTGCAGCCCTGGTGCTGTCCTGGTTCAGTACGCGGCTTTGACGCTTGAGCGATAAATGAAAACGGCAGCCATCGGGCTGCCGTTTTCGTTTGTGGCGATGGCTGCCTCTTACAGAGGCAGGCCTGCCTTGATCCGATACTGGTTTCGCACCGGGTTGGCGTACTGCAGGATCAGGAACGGTTTTTCCTCGGCGCTGCAGGCGGCCAGGCGTTTGTTCCACTGCGCTTCGGCCTTGGCCAGTTCCGCGGCATCGAATACTTCGCTTGCTGCTGGCACGTTCAGCTCGGCCTCACGGCCTTCCCACATGGCGTAGGCCAGGTAGTGCACAGGGAACAGGCGATACTGGCCGAGAATGTGACGATCCATCTCTTGGGCAAGCTGCTTGGTATCCTCCAGACCGGCGACAGGCGGACTGAAGTGCAGGTGCACGCGGCCTTTATAGCCGGTGATGCCCAGGGCGATGCTGGCGTCGTCTTCGCCCGGCGCCTTGGTGTAGCTGCCCGTGGCGGCGCGGACACAGAGCTCGCGGGCCTTGGCCAGGTCGCAGGGGTCGTACTCGTAGCTGATCGACACCGGGATCAGGTTCAGCGACTCGATCACGTCTGCGAATGGCTCATCCTTGCGGCTCATATGGAACATCTTGAGGATGGCCGAATCGGTACGGTCGTCACCGTCCTTGGCGCGTCCTTCGGCCTGAGCGATCCAGATCGACTCGCCATCTTCGCGGATCGAGTGGTTGATATAGGCCGAGAGCAATTGATAAGCCGCCAGCTTCTCACGTCGCCCGCTGATCGATCGGTGCACGATGAAGCTCTTGTTCAGGCGCATCAGGTCGCTGACGAAGGGGCGCTGCAACAGGTTGTCGCCGATTGCGATACGAGGCGTCTGCAGGCCTGCATGGTAGACGGCGTAGTTGACGAAGGCCGGGTCCATGACGATATCGCGGTGGTTGGCCAGGTACAGGTAAGGCTTGCCGGGCTGCAGGTGCTCCAGGCCGGAGTAGCTGATGCCATCACTGGCATGCTCGATGGTACGGTCGATGTAAGGCTCGATCTTTTCCTGCAGGCCAGCGACCGAGTCGATATCGGCGAACTCGCTGCGCAGGCGTGCGGCAATCAGCGGCTTGAGCAGCCAGCCCAATGGCCCTGCCAGACGCGGAAAGCGGAAACGGGTGAGGGTACCGAGAAACGCCGGATCGGCGAGCAGGCGCGCCAGTACGGGGCGCACTTCTGCATCGGCATAGGGTCGGATGGCATCGAATGCGCCCATCATGCTCTCTTGTTCTAGAACGGCTAAGGTTGGAATGGTGTCTGCTTAACAGGGTGAGCAGTAGACCGGCGATTATAACGCCAAGTCACAAGGAGGCCGCGATGCTGGAAAGCGAGTCGTATTATTGCCCCTATTGCGGTGAGCCGGCCGAAGCACTGCTGGATCTGTCGGCTGGGGATCAGTCTTACATCGAAGACTGTCCGGTGTGCTGCCGGCCGATCGAGTTCGAGCTGCGCACGGACGGCACCGAGTGGGAGTTGGACGTTCGTGCGGAGAACGATTGATGCAACGAATCTACGAACCGGAAAACCTTCTGGAAGGGCAGATGCTGGTGGATATGCTGGCCAGTGAAGGTGTCGAGGCGCATTTGCTCGGTCAGCATCTGGTCGGTGCGGTGGGGGAGTTGCCGGCATGCGGCCTGCTCGGTTTGGTCGTCGCTGATCCTCACGCTGAACGGGCGCGTACGCTGATCGCTGAGTACAATGCGGCGCAACCTGTGCCTGGCGATGAGCCAGAGTCCTTTCAGGGCGTGTTGCTCTGTTGACGCGCCCCCTGCCTGTCGAGTCGTTTGATGTGTGGGCGTTATGCCCTGTTCCGCTGGTCGCCCGCGTTTGCGGCGTTGCCCGGCGTTCCCACTGACCAGAAACCGCACTGGAACCTGGCGCCCCACGGCCAGGTGCTGAGGTTGCGTGCGGGCGAGGGAGGGGCGCAGGCGGCAGCGGCACGTTGGGGGCTGACGCCCGCCTGGCTCAAGGACCTGTCCAAGACTCCGGCGCATGCGCGTGCTGAAACCCTGGCCGTGCAGCCGATGTTTCGCGAGCCCTTTCGCCAGCGCCGCGCACTGCTGCCGGCCAACGGCTTCTATGAATGGCGCGGGGGCGCGCGCAAGCGGCCGTACTGGATGAGCAGCGGTGAGCCGCTGATGTATTTCGCGGCCTTGTGGGAGCTTTATCCGGTGGGCGGGCAGGAGTACCTGAGCGTTGCGCTGATCACCCAGGAAGCGGCCACGCTACGGCGTCCGTTGATTCTCGACGAGCATGAACAGGCGCTGTGGCTGAGCAACGAAACGTCGCCCGAACAGTTGGCGGCGCTGCTGGCCAAGCCGCAGGTTGCGCTGCGTGAGCGCGCGCTGTCGACGCTGGTCAACGACCCGAAGCTGGATGCGCCGGAGTGCCTGACGCCGGCTTGAGCCTACGCAGGGTGTCGAGGGGCCGGTGCACCGCAGCTGACCAAGAGCCTGTGCGTGCGGTGCACCCTATCTGATGCAGTCTCTTAGACCTTGAACTGATTGATCAGCCTGCGCTGCTGTTCGGCCAGCTTGGTCAGTTGAGCGCTGGCCTGACTGGCTTCGTCGGCACCGCCTGCCACCTCGTTCGCGACCTGGCCGATATTGGTGACGTTGCGGTTGATGTCTTCGGCCACTGCACTCTGCTCCTCGGCTGCGCTGGCGATCTGCGTGTTCATGTCGTTGATCACCGACACTGCCTGGGTGATGGACTCCAGCGATTGAGCTGCCTGGTTGGCGTGTTCGACACTGTCGTCGGTCTTGCTCTGACTCTGCTCCATCACCTTGACCACCTCGCGCGTGCCTTGCTGCAACTGCTGGATCATGGTCTGGATTTCTTCGGTGGCCTGCTGGGTCTTCTGCGCCAGGTTGCGCACTTCATCGGCGACCACGGCGAAGCCGCGGCCTTGTTCGCCGGCGCGAGCTGCCTCGATGGCCGCGTTGAGCGCCAGCAGGTTGGTCTGCTCGGCAATGGCGCGAATGGCGACGAGGATGGCGTTGATGTTCTCGCTGTCCTTGGCCAGGTTCTGTACCACGCCCACGGCGCGGCCGATCTCGCTGGCCAGGGCTGCGATGGCGGCCGAGGTCTCCTGTACCACCTGTTTGCCCTGGTTGGCCGCGCGATCGGCGTGGTTGGCGGCTTCGGCGGCGTGGGTGGCGTTGCGCGCGACGTCCTGCGCGGTGGTGGTCATCTCATGAACTGCCGTGGCCACCAGCTCGATCTCTGCCAGCTGTTTCTGCACGCCCTGGTTGGTGCGGATGGCAATGTCGGCAGTGTGTTCGGATGAGTCGCTGACCTGCTGCACCGAGGTCACCACGGCGCCGATCATGGTTTGCAGTTTGGCCAGGAAGGCGTTGAAGCCGGCGGCGATCTGTCCGAGTTCATCCTTGCGGTCAACCTGCAGGCGCACTGTGAGGTCGCCATCGCCTTTGGCGATATCGTCGAGCATACCGACCATCTGCCGCAGCGGGCGGGCGATGCCGTAACCGACGAACCAGATCACCAACAGGCCCAGCCCGGCGATCAGCAGGCCGACCAGGGTCATGCCCAGGGTATCGGCGTCGCGCTGCGAGGCCAGATCGCCCTGCAACTGGTGCAGATCGGCCATCACCGCTTTGAGCGGCAGCACCAGCATCAGCACCCAGCGGGTGTCGCTCTGGCCGATGTTGAAGCTGAGGAACAGTTCGATATGGCTGTGCTCAGGATCTTCCTTGGCATCGATGGAGTACAGCACCTGCCCGGACTGCAGCGTACCCAGGTTGCTCACTTCATTGGCGTCGAGCAGGGCGGTGGCCGGCTCGCCAAGTTTGTCCGGTGCCTTGGTCGAGGCGACCAGGCGCCCGTTGCTGGCGATCAGCGCCATCTCGCCGGCACCGTCATAGAGCTGGGTGTCAGCCTTTACCAGCAGCTCCTGAATGAAATTGACCGCCAGGTCGGCACCGGCGATGCCGCGAAATTCGCCATTGACCAGAATCGGCGAGGTGAAGGAGGCAAGCATGGTCATTTTGCCGCCGACATCATAGGGGGCTGGATCGATCACGCAGGGGCGCTTGCGTTCTTTGGGGCAAAGGTAATATTCGCCCGCGCGCACCCCGGTTGGCAGCAGTTCTTCGCTTTCGGTCGAGCCGATCGAGTCGATGCCCAGGCTGCCGTCGGCATTGCGATACCACCAGGGCAGGAAGCGGCCGGTGCCGTCGTAGCCGTTTTCCTTGCTACCGGCATAGATGTAGTCGCTGGCATCGAAGGCGTTCGGCTCCCAGCCCAGGTAACTGCCAAGTAATTTAGGGTTCTGCGCCGTGGTTTCATGCACCAGGTTGGCCAGTTCTTCGCGGCTGATGCTGAGCATCGGGCTGCCGTTGGTATCGGTCATGCCGAGCATGGCATTGACGCGTGCCAGGTCGGCGGTGATCTGCAGGGGAGCTTCCAGTTCACGCTGGATTTCGCTGACCTGGGCTTGCGCCAATGCCGACAGGCGCTGCTCGATGACTTGTTCCAGGAGTTTCTGCGTGCGTTCCTGCACCAGGTTCTGGGTTCGGCCACTGGCGAACAGGGCGTAGAGCACCAGAGCCACAACGACCGCGAGTACGCTGGCGCCAGCAAGGAATGCGACGGAAAACTGGATCGACTTGAACTTCATGAGAGCTCCCGAGCGCAGAGCGCGCCTGTCACGAACTATCGGCAGTGACAGATGAAAACCTTAATGGACTGGTGGTGACGAACAGGCTGGTGTCGTATTCAGCAAAGATGGCGTACGGCTATCGCGCAAGTAACGCGGTTGCTCGTGCTGCGGGGGCGGCCTAGCATAGGGCGTCCGATTCAAGGAGGTAGCTCGATGAGCAAGGTTCTATATCTGAGTGGCCTGGCGGCGGCCGTGCTGCTGGCAGGTTGTCAGGCCGTCAATACCACCAGTGGTGGTGCGGTTGGCGTAGAGCGCAAGCAGTACATGTTCAGCATGTTGTCAGCTGATGAAGTCAATCAGATGTACGCGCAGTCCTATCAGCAGACGCTAAGCGAGGCATCGAGCAAGGGCGTGCTGGACAAGACCAGCAACAATGCCAAGCGTCTGCAGACCGTTGCCAATCGCCTGATTCCGCAGGCGCCGCGTTTTCGCCCGGATGCCGCCAACTGGCAATGGGAGGTCAACCTGATCAAGAGTCCCGAGCTCAACGCCAACTGTGGCCCGGGCGGCAAGATCATTTTTTACAGCGGGATCATCGAGCAGCTGAAGCTCAGCGATGACGAAATCGCCGCGATCATGGGCCACGAGATGGCGCATGCCCTGCGCGAACACAGCCGTGAGGCGATGTCCAAGGCCTATGGCATTCAGGTCGCCAAGCAGGGTGCCGGCGCTTTGCTCGGTCTCGGCGAGAGCGGCATGGCCATGGCGGATACAGTGGTGCAGTACAGCCTGACGCTACCCAACAGCCGGGGTAACGAGAACGAGGCTGATCTGATTGGTCTCGAACTGGCTGCTCGCGCGGGTTATGACCCGAATGCGGCCATCAGTCTGTGGCAGAAGATGGAGGCCGCCGGTGGTGGTGCGCCGCCCGAGTTCATGAGCACTCACCCATCCTCCAGCAGCCGTATCGCTTCGCTGCAGGCGGCGATTCCCAAGGTGATGCCGCTGTACGAGCAGGCCAAGTCCGGGCGCTAAGTTCGGGCACGAAAAAACGGCGCGGCGTGATGGTTCACGGCGCGCCGTTTGCGTTCAGGGTAGTGCCGTTTCGGCGAAGGGGCGAGGTTGCAGGCCCAGCTGGGCGCGGAAGCTTTCCATGTCGAACATGGTGCAGATCTCCTGAATCTCATTGCTGGGCGTCAGTGTCCAGAAGGCCATGGCCGAGATGCTCAGCACCTTGTCACTGGGCGGATAGCCCAGCGCGGGTTTCTGAATGGTGCCGATCAGCGTGCTCCAGGTCACCACCTTGTAGCCTTCGGCGACGCACTCCTCGATCACGATCTGCAGGTCCGGCATGGCGTAGCGGATATCCTGCACCATTCGGGCGAAGCCGGCACTGTCGAGTGGGCGGCCCATGAACGAGCTCTTGTAGAGAAAGTCGCGGCTGTGCAGCTGTTCGGCCAGGGCCAGGCGCCCCTTGTTCCAGGTCAGGTCGATGTGCTTGCACACCACCTTCTTGCGATCATCCAATGACATGCCGCCCTCCCGACTGCATACCGTATGACGTGACGTGGCACGCACTTTAGCAGCAGGCGGTAGGGGGCTGGGATTGGCCGAAATGCCAGTCCGTTGACGTCAGTGATTCGTCATATCAGGCCGCTGAGTTTCATTGCCTGATAGCCGGCATAGATTGCCAGGGCGGCGAAGGCACAGGCCGCGAGGCGGCGAATCAGCGTCAATGGCAGGCGCTCGGCTGCGAAGTTGCCCGCCAGTACCACCGGTACGTTGGCCAGCAGCATGCCCAGCGTGGTGCCGATCACCACCAGGATGAAGTGCGGATACTGCGCCGCCAGCATCACGGTCGCGACCTGAGTCTTGTCGCCCATCTCGGCGAGGAAGAAGGCGATCAGGGTGGTGAGGAAGGGACCGTATTTCTTCAGGCCGGATTCCTCGTCGTCGTCCAGTTTGTCCGGCACCAGGGTCCAGGCCGCTACGGCGACGAAACTGGCTGCGAGAATCCAGCTGAGGGTGGCAGGAGAGAAGAAACCGGCTACCCAGTTACCCACGGCGCCAGCCGCGAAATGGTTGGCCAGGGTGGCGACGACGATGCCCCAGATGATCGGCCACGGCTTGCGAAAACGGGCGGCCAGCAGCAGTGCGAGCAACTGGGTCTTGTCGCCGATTTCGGCGAGGGCAACGATCAGGGTGGGGACGAACAGCGATTCCAGCATCAGGTTTCCTAAAGGGGCGGGTCGACACGGCTTATGACACGAACGACCTTCCCGCCCCGGGTATAGGTTGTGCGTGTCATAGGTCTTGTCAAACCGCAGGCCTCTCTATGTAGGCCTTGGGTCGTATACGCCATGCTCTGCGGAGCAAGTGTGTTGACGTATACCGGGCGAGCAGGGCGCTCGCGGGAGACTACTCCCCTAGGACGGGCGCAATTGTGCCCAAGCGCTGCGTTGGGAGCAACCCCAATCAGCGCCGGGCGCTGTAGATGCGAAAGCCATCGGCATCTGCCAGGGTGCGGCAAGGGCCCAGATGACGTTCGATCAGTGGCGGGTATTTGAGGAAGCTGTTGGCCACCAGGCGCAGTTCGCCACCTTTTATCAAGTGGCGGGCTGCCTGGCTCAGCAGGTTCTCACTGGCTTGGTAGTCGGTATGTACGCCTTGATGGAACGGCGGGTTGCTGACGATGGCGCTCAATCCTTCTGGCGCCGACTCGATTCCGGTGCCGGCGATCAGGTTGGCCGTCAGGCCATTGCGAGCCAGGGTCAGGCGGCTGCTCTCCAGAGCGAAGGCGTCGACATCCAGCAGGCTCAGCTCGCTGTCTGGATAACGCCGTTTGAGTGCGGCGCCGAGCACGCCAGCACCGCAGCCGAAGTCCAGCATGTGGCCGTTAGGCAGTTCATCCAGATGCTCGAGCAGCAGCGCGCTACCCCGATCAAGCCTGCCATGGGCGAAAACGCCGGGCAGAGTAACGATCTCCAGTGCGCCGTCGACCAACTGCAGTGGATAGCTCTGTGCCAGGGCATGTAGGTCGGGGACGGGCGGCGCCTGCTCTACCTCGACGCACCAGAGTTGGCAATGCCGTGCGCTGTCGAGCTTGCGTGGCTTGCCATAGGCTGCCAACTGCTTTGATGCGCGTTCGATACCGCCACGTTTTTCGCCGACCAGGTACAGCGGCTTGCCGGCCAGGCGCGATGCAAGCACTTGCAGCAGGTAGTCGCTCAGCTCGCGTGACTTGGGCAGGAACAGCACGGCAGCACGGTAGTCGCCTTCCGGCATACGTGTGTCGAAGTGGCTGCGGCCGGCAAAGCGCGCGGTGAGCAGTGCCTGATCGCCGGCATGCCAGTTCCAGCCACGTGCCTGAGGCAGGGCACCAAGCAGGTCGTCAGCCGGCAGGCCGGCCAGCAACAGCTCGCCACCGAATAGCTCGGCCTGGCGCAAGAGAACTTCGCTTCGTGCATCCATGGTGGGGTCCTGCCTAAAAAAGCTGCGCAGCTTAACAGGCCGTTGAAAAACTACCTACGTTGACAATACTTCGTTAAAAGCGGCCTCAAAATGCTCATTTAGAAAACTAAACTGCGCTTTTTCGGCCGCTTTTGTCTTGTCTTGCCTGCCTCGCCTACGTTTTTCAATGGCCTGTTACCCGACGACTCGCAACGGTGCACCGGCGAAGAAACCAGCCGCGTTGTCGATCATCTGGCCGACGATGCGCTGGCGTGCTTCCTGACTACCCCAGGCGCTGTGTGGGGTGATGATCAGACGCGGAATGTCTGCGGCCAGCAGCGGATTGCCGTCCTTGGGCGGCTCCTGCAGCAGTACGTCGGTTGCCGCGCCGCCGAGATGGCCGCTACGCAGAGCATCGGCCAGCGCCTGTTCGTCGACCAGGCCGCCGCGTGCGGTGTTGATCAGAAATGCGCGCGGCTTCATCAGTGCCAGCTCTTCGGCGCCGATCATGTTGCGCGTCTGCTCGTTGAGTGGGCAGTGCAGGGTCAGGGCATCGACCTGCGGCAGCAGTTCATTCAGAGGCAGGCGATCAGCGCGCGCGGGCCGGCCCGGCAGTTGACCGAGTAGCACGCGCATGCCGAAGGCTTCAGCCAGACGGGCAACGGCGCCGCCCAGTTCGCCATGGCCGAGCATGCCCAGAGTCTTGCCTTCGAGCTCGACGATGGGGTGGTCGAGCAGGCAGAACTGGCTGGCTTGTTGCCAGCGGCCTGCGGCGATATCGCGCTGGTAGTCGGGCAGTCGCGTGGCCAGGGCCAGCAACAGCATCAGAGTGTGCTGCGCCACGGATGGCGTGCCGTAGCCCTGGCAATTGCAGACGGTCACGCCGTGGGCGCTGGCGGCTTTGAGGTCGACGTTATTGGTGCCGGTGGCAGCCACCAGCACCAGCTTCAGCTCGGGGCAGGCGGCGAAGGTGGCTGCGTCCAGCGGCACCTTATTGCTGATGGCGACCTGGGCGTCTTGCAGGCGTTCGGCGACCTGATCCGGACGCGTATGCGCGTGCAGGGTCAGCTCGGCGAAGGCCTGATGCAGCGGTTGCATGTCGAGGTCGCCAAGGTCGAGAGAGGCGTGATCGAGGAAGACGGCGCGGGGACTTTTGCTCATCAGCTGTACCTTTTCGCAGGAGGGTCGCAGGAGTAGATTGGCGAGCCTACCAGACCTTCACTGTCGATGCGGAGCCGCCATGTACTGGAGTGAATTTCTCACCGTTGCCCTGATTCATCTGCTGGCGGTGGCCAGCCCAGGGCCGGATTTCGCCATCGTCGTGCGGGAGAGCGTCGGCTACGGCCGCCGCGCCGGGCTGTTCACCGCCTTTGGCGTAGGCACCGGCATTCTGGTGCACGTTACCTATTCGTTGCTGGGTATCGGCCTGATCGTGTCGCAGTCCATCGTTCTGTTCAACGCACTGAAATGGCTGGCGGCGGCTTACCTGCTGTACATCGGCATCAAGGCGCTGCGCGCGCGCCCGGCCGATCCGGCCAGTGCCGAGCTGAGCCTGGTCGCCGGCGAGCGCAGCGGCCGTGGCGCGTTCGTCACCGGGTTCATTACCAATGGGCTCAACCCCAAGGCGACGCTGTTCTTCCTTTCCCTGTTCACCGTGGTGATCAATCCGCATACGCCGGTGGCGGTGCAGGCGGGTTACGGCCTTTATCTGGCCCTGGCAACCGCATTTTGGTTCTGCCTGGTGGCCTGGCTGTTCAGCCAGCAACGCGTGCGCGCCGGCTTCGCCCGCATGGGGCACTGGTTCGACCGACTGATGGGCGCGGTGCTGGGGGGGATTGGCGTGAAGCTGGCGCTGACCGAGATGCGTTAAACGAAAGAGCCCCGCAGTTGCGGGGCTCTTTGCTGATGGGCTGGGTTACAGCAGTTCGATGGCCACTGCTGTCGCTTCGCCGCCGCCGATGCATAGCGAGGCGACGCCGCGCTTGCCACCTTTCTTCTGCAGGGCGTTGATCAGGGTGAGGATGATCCGCGAGCCGGTGGAACCCACCGGGTGGCCCTGGGCACAGGCGCCGCCGAACACGTTGACCTTGGCATGGTCCAGGCCGTGCTCGCGCATGGCCAGCATGGTCACCATGGCGAACGCTTCATTGATCTCGAACAGGTCGATCTCATCCTTGCTCCAGCCGGTCTTCTTCAGCAGGTTGCTCATCGCGCCGATGGGCGCCAGGGTGAACTCGCTCGGATCCTGGCTTTGGGTCGCGTGGGCAACCACCTTGGCGACCGGTTTGAGACCGCGCTTGGCCGCTTCATCGGCTGTCATCAGCAGCAGTGCGCTGGCGCCGTCGGAAATAGAACTGGCGTTGGCCGCGGTGATGGTGCCGTCTTTCTTGAAGGCGGGTTTGAGTGTGGGGATCTTGTCCAGGTTGGCCGTCAGCGGCTGTTCATCATCCTTGACCACCACCTCGCCCTTGCGCGAGGTGACGGTAATCGGAACGATCTCGGCAGCCAGTGAGCCGTCGTGAATGGCTGCCTGAGCTCGGCGCAGGGACTCGATGGCGTAGGCATCCATTTCTTCACGAGTAATGCCGTACTTATCGGCGGTTTCCTGAGCGAAAGAGCCCATCAGGCGGCCAGTGCGCGCGTCCTCCAGGCCGTCTAGGAACATATGATCCTTGATCTCGCCATGCCCCATGCGCAGGCCCGTGCGTGCTTTCTCCAGTACATAGGGCGCGTTGGACATGCTTTCCATGCCGCCGGCGACCATTACCTGGTTGCTGCCGGCTTTCAGCGAATCGAAGGCCATCATCACGGCCTTCATGCCTGAGCCGCACAGCTTGTTGATGGTGGTGCAGCCGGTGGCTGCAGGCAGGCCTGCATTAAGCGAGGCCTGGCGGGCCGGACCTTGCTTGAGACCCGCCGGCAGTACGCAGCCCATGATCACTTCCTGTACGTCGGCTGGCTCGATACCGGCGCGCTTGACCGCTTCACGAATGGCGGCCGCGCCCAGCTCTACGGCTGGCACGCTGGCCAAGCTGCCTTGAAAACCGCCCATGGGGGTACGTGCGCCGCTGACGATGACGATATCGGACATGCTGTTACCTCGAACGAAAGAGTGGCTCTGTGCCGCCTTTTTAAGGACTGGCTGGTGAGCTCGATTCTAACCTGTGACCAAAAGTGGCCATAGAGTCACGTGGCAAATCATTCTTTGGGCTGATTGAGCGCTGCGCGAGCCGCTCTAGAGTCGCTGCATACCTAATCCTAGCGTGCCTCAAGGTGATTTCATGCTGCAGACCCGACTGATCCCCCCCGCTGAAAACGCTCATGCCTATCCGCTGCTGATCAAGCGCCTGCTGCTGTCCGGTAGTCGTTACGAGAAGACCCGCGAAATCGTCTATCGCGACAAGCTGCGCTACAGCTACGCCACCTTCAACGAGCGTGTCGCACGGTTGGCCAACGTACTCAGCGAGGCAGGGGTCAAGGCCGGCGATACCGTGGCGGTGATGGATTGGGACAGTCACCGCTACCTCGAATGCATGTTCGCCATCCCGATGCTCGGCGCGGTGCTGCACACCATCAACATCCGCCTGTCGCCGGATCAAATCCTCTACACCATGAACCATGCAGAAGATCGTTTCGTGCTGGTCAACAGCGAGTTCGTGCCGCTGTACAACGGCATTGCCGGGCAACTCACCCCCGTCGACAAGACCCTGCTGCTTACCGATGGCGAGGACAAGAACGCCGAGCTGCCGAACCTCGTCGGCGAGTACGAGAGCCTGCTGGCAGGCGCCAGCCCGCACTACGACTTCGCCGATTTCGACGAGAACTCGGTGGCCACCACCTTCTATACCACCGGCACCACCGGCAACCCCAAGGGCGTGTACTTCACTCATCGGCAGCTGGTGCTGCACACCATGTCCATGGCGACCACCATGGGTGGACTCGACAGCATCCGCCTGCTGGGCAACGACGATGTCTACATGCCGATCACGCCGATGTTCCACGTGCATGCCTGGGGTGTGCCGTACGTGGCCACCATGCTCGGGGTCAAACAGGTGTACCCCGGTCGCTACGAGCCGGACATGCTTTGCCGCCTGATCAAGGAGGAGAAGGTCAACTTCTCCCACTGCGTCCCGACCATCCTGCAGATGGTGCTGAGCGCGCCGGGTGCGCAGGGCCATGATTTCGGCGGCATGAAGATGATCATCGGCGGTAGTGCGCTGAACCGTTCTCTGTACGAAGCAGCTAAGGCGCGCGGCATCCAGTTGACCGCGGCCTATGGCATGTCCGAGACCTGCCCGCTGATTTCCTGCGCTTACCTCAATGAAGAGCTGCGCGCCGGTAGCGAGGACGAGCGCACCACCTATCGAATCAAGGCCGGTATTCCGGTGCCGCTGGTGGAAGCCGCAATCATGGATGCCGATGGCAAATTGCTGCCGAGCAATGGCGAATCCCAGGGCGAGCTGGTGCTGCGTGCGCCCTGGTTGACTCAGGGCTACTTTCGCGAGCCGGAGAAGGGCGAGGAACTCTGGGCTCACGGCTGGCTGCATACGGGCGATGTGGCGACCATCGACGGTATGGGCTTCATCGAAATCCGTGACCGCATCAAGGATGTGATCAAGACCGGTGGCGAGTGGATCTCCTCGCTGGAGCTGGAGGACCTGATCAGTCGCCACTCGGCGGTGCGTGAGGTGGCGGTAGTGGGTGTGCCTGACCCGCAGTGGGGCGAGCGCCCGTTTGCGCTGCTGGTACTGCGCGAAGAGCAGGGGCTGGATGCCAAAGGCTTGAAAGAGCATCTCAAGCCTTTCGTCGAGCAAGGTCACATCAACAAGTGGGCGATTCCCACGCAGATCGCCCTTGTTACTGAAATTCCCAAGACCAGTGTCGGCAAACTGGACAAGAAGCGCATCCGCGTCGAAATCGCCCAGTGGCAGGAGGCGGGCAGCGCGTTCCTGTCTACGCTGTGAGGTGCGAATTGACTGTGCGGTGAAAGTGACCGCTCAGTCAAACAAGCGTTTGGCTTGCTAATTGCTGTTTCACGTCCATGCTTGGCTAGGGGCAGGGCCTGAAACCTGCGAGCCAGAGTGGCTGGGGGCTGCAAATCACACTTTCGAGGGATCAAGCAGTACCACCTGCTGGCTATAGTCCAAGCATCCATAACAAAAAACACATGGAGTAGCGTCGATGACAACAAAAACAAAACCCTACTGGCGCCTGGCAAAACTGCCGCTGGCCGTCAGCCTCGCTTCCACCCTTGCCGCTCCGGCATTCGGCGTCACTTTCAATATCGGTGAGATCGAAGGGCAGTTCGATTCGTCGCTGTCGGTGGGGGCGAGCTGGTCGACCGCCAAACGGGATCGTGACCTGATCGGTTCGTCCAATGGCGGTACCGGCTTCACCCAGACCGGTGACGACGGCCGCCTGAACTTCAAGCGCGGCGAGACCTTCTCGAAGATCTTCAAGGGTATCCACGATCTTGAACTTAAATACGGCGACACCGGCGTATTCGTGCGCGGCAAGTACTGGTATGACTTCGAACTGAAGGACGAAAGCCGCCTTTTCAAGGACATCAGCGATAGCAACCGCAAGGAGGGAGCACAGTCATCGGGGGCCGAGATTCTCGACGCCTTCATCTACCACAACTACGCGATCGGTGACCAGCCTGGATCGGTACGTCTGGGCAAGCAGGTGGTGAGCTGGGGTGAGAGCACCTTCATCATCAACGGCATCAACGCGATCAACCCGGTCGACGTCGCCGCCTTCCGCCGCCCAGGTGCCGAGGTCAAGGAAGGCCTGATCCCGGTCAATATGCTCTATGTGGCTCAGAGTCTGACCGACCGGTTGTCTGCCGAGGCCTTCTACCAGTTGGAGTGGGACCAGACGGTCGTCGACAACTGCGGTACCTTCTTCGCCGTCGACGTGCTGCAGGATGGTTGTGCCAGCAACTACCATGTGCAGAGCTATCCCGCGGGACTGGCCGGCGCCCGGGGCGCCGTGGGAGCCGCCGGCAGCTCCGAGGGTGTCATGCTGCGCCGTGCCGGAGACAACGATGCGCGCGACAGCGGCCAGTGGGGCGTGGCCCTGCGCTGGCTGGGCGACGAGGCCGAATACGGCCTGTATGCGCTCAACTACCATAGCCGCACGCCGAACGTGAGCTACATCAATGCCGATGCGGCATCCATTGCCGCCATCGCGACTACCGCGGGAGGTCTTCCGGCGGCTTTCCAGACGCCATTCGTTTCCCTGGGCCTGCTGGGAACCGGCAGCTACTTCCTGGACTACCCGGAAGACATCCGCCTGTATGGCGCCAGCTTCTCGACCACCCTGCCCACCGGCACCGCGTGGCAGGGCGAGATCAGCTACCGGCCGAACATGCCGCTGCAGATCAATACAGTCGACACTACCGGCTGGTTGGCCAGCGGCATCGGCGGTGCGCTGGCCGTCGGCAACGTATCGGCGGCGCTGGCCCAGGCCGGGCAGGCGCACCGAGGTTACAACCGCAAGGAAGTCACCCAGTTGCAGACCACCTTCACCCACTTCATCGATCAGGTACTCGGCGCCGAGCGGATGACCCTGGTCGGCGAGATCGGCTACACCCGCATCGGTGGCCTGGAAAGCCTGGACAAGGTACGTTATGGCCGCGATGCGATCTACGGCGGTTACAACGATGCGAGCGCCATCGCCATGAACGGCCGGCATGGCTTCTACACCTCCGGCTCCTGGGGCTACCGGGCGCGTGGCATCCTCGACTACAACAACGTGTTCGCCGGTATCAACCTCAAGCCGAATGTAGCCTGGTCCCATGACGTGGACGGCTATGGGCCGGTGTTCAACGAAGGCGCCAAGGCCATCAGCATCGGACTCGATGCCGAATACCAGAACACCTACACCACCAGCCTCTCCTACACCAACTTCTTCGGCGGCGACTACAACACTTTGGTCGACCGCGACTTCCTGGCCGTCAGCTTCGGCGTGAGCTTCTAAATGCGAACGAGGAATAAGGACACTATGCAGATGAACGTGAAAAAAAACCTGTTGCAATCCGGCGTGCTGACCCTGTCTCTGCTGGCGACCAGCGTGATGGCGGCAGTGTCGCCTGACGAGGCTGCGAAGCTGGGCAACACCCTGACTCCGGTAGGCGCCGAGATGGCAGGCAATGCCGATGGGTCGATCCCAGCCTGGACTGGCGGTCTGCCGGCCAACGCCGGTGCGGTCGATCCGCGTGGCTTTTTGGCCGATCCGTTCGCCAACGAGCAGCCGCTGTTCACCATCACCGCGCAGAACGTCGACCAGTACAAGGACAAGCTGACTCCCGGCCAGCTGGCGATGTTCAAGCGCTACCCGGAAAGCTACAAGATGCCGGTCTACCCGACTCACCGTTCGGCCAGCCTGCCGGCTGCGGTGCTCGAGGCGACCAAGCAGAACGCGGTGAACACCAGGATGGTGGAAGGTGGCAACGGCCTGGAGAACTTCCAGACCGCCAACCCCTTCCCGATCCCGCAGAACGGTCTGGAAGTGATCTGGAACCACATCACCCGCTACCGCGGTGGCAGCGTGCGTCGTCTGGTGACCCAGGCGACTCCGCAGCCGAACGGTTCCTACTCGCTGGTCTACTTCCAGGACGAGTTCGTCTTTCGCGATGCGTTGACTGATTACGACTCGAGCAAGTCCAGCAACGTGCTGTTCTACTTCAAACAGCGGGTGACTGCGCCTTCGCGTCTGGCTGGTAACGTACTGTTGGTACACGAGACGCTCGATCAGGTGAAAGAGCCGCGTCTGGCGTGGCTGTACAACGCCGGTCAACGTCGCGTGCGCCGTGCGCCGCAGGTGTCCTACGATGGCCCGGGCACCGCAGCTGACGGCCTGCGTACCTCGGACAACCTCGACATGTACAACGGTGCGCCGGATCGTTACGACTGGAAACTGGAAGGCAAGAAGGAGATCTATATCCCCTACAACGCCTACAAGCTCGATTCGCCCAGCCTGAAGTACTCCGACATCATCAAGGCTGGCCATATCAACCAGGACCTGACTCGTTACGAGCTACACCGTGTATGGCACGTGACTGCGACCCTGAAGTCGGGTGAGCGCCACATCTATGCCAAGCGTGACTTCTACATCGACGAGGACACCTGGCAAGCTGCTTTGATCGACCACTACGATGGCCGTGGCACCCTGTGGCGCGTAGCTGAGGCGCATGCCCAGTACTACTACGACAAGCAAGTGCCGTGGTACACCGTGGAAACCCTTTACGACCTGCTGTCCGGTCGCTACCTGGCCCTGGGTATGAAGAACGAGGAGAAACAAGCCTACGACTTCAACTATAAGGCCTCGGGCAGCGACTTCACCCCGGCGGCTCTGCGCCAGGCTGGCGTGCGCTAAAACCTGCCTCAGGCAACACGATGAAGCCGGCCTTGCGCCTAATGCCAGTCAGTTAAGCCGTTGCACTCGATCTTTGTAGGAGCCGGCTTGCCGGCGATCCGCCATAAAAAGCATCGCCAGCAAGCTGGCTCCTACGAAAAGCGCCCCCT
>NZ_RHQP01000013.1:0-96068 GCF_003935465.1 Pseudomonas sp. o96-267 | reverse complement strand
TCCTTTGTAGGAGCCGGCTTGCCGGCGATCCGCCATAAAAAGCATCGCCAGCAAGCTGGCTCCTACGAAAAGCGCCCCCTCTACTGCAAGTAGGAGGGGGTGGTGACGAACTTATCTGATCAGCATTAGGCCTTGTGCCGGCTTTTTCGTTACGGACTGTAGCGGACGCTTCAAATGGCCATTGCAAGTCGCTAGGCTGGGTCCAGATCGAGCCCGCCGATGCACATAGAAGACTTCCAAGAATAGGCCGATGACAGATCTCTCCCGCTCGCCAGGTTTTCCCTGCACGCCGGCCACGCCGGTGGAAGCGCGTTTTTATCG
This sequence comes from Pseudomonas sp. o96-267, assembly GCF_003935465.1. Lineage (NCBI taxonomy): Bacteria > Pseudomonadati > Pseudomonadota > Gammaproteobacteria > Pseudomonadales > Pseudomonadaceae > Pseudomonas > Pseudomonas sp. o96-267. Next base: position 95,747 of record NZ_RHQP01000013.1, on the reverse strand, counting down.
TCCGCCGCTGCCGGCAGGACATATGCCGCGGCCCAGACTGTGCGAGCGTCTTGAGAAGGGTCTGCAAGGGCGATTGCTGCTGGTCAGTGCGCCAGCAGGCTTTGGCAAAAGCTCGCTGGCCATCGAGTTCTGCGAACGACTACCCGATCACTGGCACAGCCTCTGGCTCGGGCTGAGCGAGCGCGATCATGATCCGGGGCGCTTTCTCGAGCGTCTCCTGAACGGGCTGCAGCAGCTCTACCCTGGCCTCGGCGAGGAAGCGCTCGGTCTGCTGAAGATGCGCCAACGCCACCAACCCTTCGCATTCGAGCAGTGGCTTGACGGTTTACTCGATGAGCTGACCCAGCAACTCGATGATGGTCAACCGCTGTTGCTGGTGCTGGACGACTACCATCTGGCGCAGGGGCCGGTGCTGGATCGTTGTCTGCAATTCTTCCTCAACCATTTACCTCCTGGTGTGCTGCTGTTGGTCACCAGCCGTCAGCGGCCTGACTGGCACCTGGCGCGCCTGCGTCTGTCGCGACAGTTGCTGGAGCTCAACGAGCAGGATCTGCGTCTGACGGCTGCCGAGCTCGACGCGCTGTTGGCAAGTCAGGGCGCGCGCCTCGAGCAGCAGCAGGTCACCGGAATTCTGCAACGCAGCGAGGGATGGATCGCTGGTTTACGTCTTTGGCTGTTGGCTGTCGAGGAACTGGCGGAAGCTGGCGAGTTGCTTCAACTGCACGGCGGTGAAGGGCTGATCCGTGAATACCTGCTCGAGGAAGTCATCGAGCGGCAGCCCGCCGAGGTGCAACAGTTCCTTTATGACACCGCCTGTATGGAGCGCTTCTGCGCTGAGCTGTGCGATGCGGTTCGTGACAGCCATGACAGCGCCGCGATCATCCGCCAGTTGCAGGCCAATCAGGTATTTCTGGTGCCGCTTGACGAACAGGGCCGCTGGTTTCGCTATCACCACCTGTTTTCCGACTTGCTCAATGCGCGCCCTGCCGATGGGGTGAGCCGCTCGCACGGTAGCGCCCACCTGCGTGCCTGTCGCTGGTTCGCTGCGCAAGGCATGCTGGATGCCGCCATCGAGCAGGCGCTGCTGGCGGGGCAGGCCGACGTGGCCGCCAGCCTGGTGCAGAACCTGTCCGAGGAGCAGATGCTGGCGGAACAGAACATCGCCATGCTGCTGCGCTGGAAAACCAATCTGCCGGACGATTTGCTGGCCAGCACACCGCGGCTGATCATGCTCTATGGTTGGGCGCTGGCATTGGCCTGTCAGCTGGATGCCGCACAAGAGCTGCTTGATCAGTTGGCGCGCTTCCTGCCGGCTGCCGAGCCTGCCGCCCAGCGCAGCCTGCTGGCGCAGTGGCAGGCGCTCGATGGGGTCATCGCCCGTGGCCGCGGCGATGGTGCGCGTGCCGAGCTGCAATGCAGCGAGGCCTTGGCCGGTTTACCGGCGGAGCGTTATGGCCCGCACTTCATGTGCCTGTCGGCGTTGTCCAACCTGGCCATGGTGCGTGGCGATCTGTGGCGTGCGCGTGGGCTGAACCGCGACGCTCTGGAGCTGGCGCAGCGTATCGACAACCCTCTGCTCGAGGCGCTTGCCCACTACGAGCGTGCCCGCGTGCTGCAGGCCCGTGGTGAGGTGCTGCGCGCGCAAGAGGAGGTGCATCAGGGATTGTTGCTGGTGCAGCGTTTGCCGGCACAGCGTAGTTACTCGGTGCGGGCGCGATTGACGATTTATGAGGGCTATCTGCTCAGTTTGCGTCTGCAGCCTCAGGCCGTGGAGCGCTTACGAGTGGGGATTGCCGAAGCCAGGGCTTGCCGCGACGTCGGTGCGTTGATTGGCTATTGTGTGCTGGCCAGCCTGGAAGGGCGTGATGGACGGCCAGCCGAGGCGTTTGCTCTGCTGGGTGAGGCCGAACGCTTGATGCATGTCTGGGATGTGCCGGCGATCTATTACCTGGCGATGATCACGCTGATCAAGTGTGAGCTGTGGCTGCGGCAAGGGCAGGTGGAGTTGGCTGCCGCCTGGCTGCCTCAGTTGGCGGAAACCTATGGTGATCAGGGGGGAGCACTGGCGCCGGAGTTTCACCCGCAGCTGGCGTTGCATATCGATCTGCAGCAGGCGGCTCTGGAGCGCTTACAGGGCGAGCTGGAGCATGCGGAGCGCCGTCTGCGTGCGTTGCAGCAGCGTGCACAGGGGCTGGGTGGTCATTTGGTCGGTCTGGCGGCGCAGGCGCAGCTCGCCCAGTTACTGAAGCAGACCGGGCGAGAGCGGGAGGCGCAGCAGCAGCTCGACAGTTGCCTGGATCTCGCTCAGGGCGGTGCGCTGCTGCCTTTCATCGAGCTGTTGCAGCATCAGCCGCGCTGGCTGCGCGAGCGTCTGCAGTTGCGTCCGCCGTGTCCGCTGCGCGACGCGCTGCTCGCGCAGTTGCCAGGCAGCGGGGATTCGGACGAGGAGGTGGTCGTAGAGGCGGGCGGCCTGACGGAAAAACTCAGTGGCCGCGAGTTGGCCGTGCTGCAGTTGATCGCGCGTGGCTGTTCCAATCAGGAGATCAGCGAGCGTCTGTTCATCTCCTTGCACACGGTCAAGACCCACGCCCGTCACATCAACAGCAAACTTGGCGTCGAGCGGCGTACTCAGGCGGTGGCGCGGGCCAAGGGGCTCGGCCTGCTGCGCTGATGTGTGCCTCACAGGAAAAGTCTGGAACGCATCTAGCAGGCTGGACCTTTGTCCTGACGCAGCAGCAGCGGGGCGGCAAGCTGGTGCCGATAGAACTGGCCGGATATCCGAGGTGCAAGGTGCTGTGGATGATCGCTGCCACGCTGCTTGATGTGGGGTGAGCGTAATCGCTGGATTTCGCCCAAACAGGTGCCGCTGTGGCAACGTGATTTACCTGGGGCAGGTCAAGGTCTACCCGGGCGTGGGGCACATTCCCATGGAGGAAATTCCCCAGCAGAGCGCAGCCGATGCAATGAAATTTCTACTGAGCTGAGTGGAGCCAGAAAGGCCCAGCGAAAACTCGGGTCATGAACACGCCCGGACAGATTCCGGGCTTGTTTGTATTGCGTGGCGAAGCTGCGCTTCAGTCGGCTCCGGCCTGAATCAACGGGGCACCATCGAACTCGTCCCGTGCGGCGTGCAGCAGTTCCAGGTTGCTGTGTTGCCAGGGGGAAGCCGTCCTTGAAAAAGTCCAGATAAGTGCTGATCAGCGGGCGGAACACGCCTTCCTTGCCCCACATCCAGCGGTCTAGCACGAAGAAGAAGGTGCCATTGATCATCGCTCGGCGCAGCAACTTGCGGCTGCCACACACCTGGTTGTAGACATCGAAGGCCACCGCCTTGTGCTCGGTCTCCTCGAGTGCATGCCAACGCCACAGGCGGGCCAGCGTCGGGAGGGCGTCGGCTATGTAGCCGCCATTTCTCAGCAGGCCATCGGCCATGATCGCGGTGATGTGTTCCAGCGCCGCAGTCGCGGCCAGTTGGCGTTATGGCGAGAACTTCCTCTGGGTGTAGCGGATGCACGTCCGGGCGGGTTTCTCGATGCGCTCTACGTCGTAGCCCAGGTCGCACAGGCGCTGGCTGTACTCGAGATGCTCACGGCTGTGATGGCCTTCCTGGCCGATGAAGCCGCGAATCTGTTCATTGAGCACCGGGTCGTCGATGCGGTCGCGGAACTGGCGCACCGAATCGATGAAGAATCGCTCACCGTCGGGAAACAACACCGACATGGCATCGAACAAATGGGTCTTGAAGGCGTCGCCACCGTTCCAGTGGCGCGGCAGCGGGTTGGGCAGATCGAAATCCATATGCCTGGGACGAATCTGCAATCCTTCCGGTGTAGTGCTGGCCATGAGAACTCCATTGCGCTATTTGACTGGTTCCCACTATGGGCGTCATGCACCGCTGGGCACAGGTTCGTAACAGCCAAGGTGACAGCCATATCCGGCCAGTGCGTTTTTCCAGCAGAAAGTTGGGGCAGCAGCAGGGCAGCGAGCATGGATCCGCTGAGCTAAGGTTCGCAATCGGGAAGGTCATTTGCGGCCAGTCGCCAGAACAACGAACTCATGAAACAAACCCTCAACTTCACCGCCGAACTGGTTCCTGTTGCCTACGCCGAGGCATTGCTGGCCCTGGCCGAAGAGCTCGGCCTGGCGCGTGCCGAGCTGTTTGCCGCCGCGCGGGTACGCCCAGAAGTGCTTGGCAGTCCCAATGCCCGACTGTCCTTTATCGACTTTCACCACCTGATTCAGGCTGCGCTGGAGCGGTGCGGCGAACCGGCGCTTGGTCTGGTACTGGGCCAGCGCCTGAACGTCTCCACCCACGGCATACTCGGTTGCGCGGTGCTGTCCAGCGCCAATCTGGGCAAGGCGCTGCAGTTCGCCCTGAAGTACTATCGCGTGCTCGGTCTGTCCTTCGAACTGGAGCTGGTGGAGCAGGGCGAGGACATGGAATTACGCGCCGTCGAGTCCTTCCCCATGGGGCCGCAATCGCGCTTTACCGCCGAAGGCCTGCTGACCAGCATCCATACCATTGCGCGCTTTCTCCTGGGGGAAGAGTTGCAGGGCTTGGCCGTCGGCTTCGCTCATCCTGCGCCGGACTACGCCGAGCGCTATGTCGAGGTGTTCGGGGTGGCCGCACAGTTCGAACAGCCCTTTCATTGGCTGCGCTTGCCCCAGCATTACCTGCAACGGTCGATGGCGCTGGCCAACCCGGCCACGGTGCAAATGTGCGAGCAACAGTGCGAAGCGCTGCTGGCCAGACTAGATGTGCAGGACGGCCTACTCACACGGGTGCGACGCCTGTTGTTGACGCGCCCCGGCGACTTCCCCGACCTGGAAAGCGCCGCCAGCGCCCTAATGTCAGTCAGTTAAGCCGTTGCACTCGATTTTGTAGGAGCCGGCTTGCCGGCGATCCGCCATAAAAAGCATCGCCAGCAAGCTGGCTCCTACGAAAAGCGCCCCCTCTACTGCAAGTAGGAAGGGGTGGTGACGAACTTATCTGATCAGCATTAGCCAGCGCCCTGCACACCAGCGGCCGCAGCCTGCGCCGGCACGTGAGGCAGATGGGTACCAGCCATCAGCAGGTGCTCGACGACGGGCGCAAACGGCTGGCCCTGCAGTACCTGACCGCCACGCATTTGCCGCTGCATGAAATCTCCCAGTTGCTGGGTTTCAGCGATCCGTCCAACTTCCGCCGTGCATTCCGCAAATGGACCGGTAAACTTCCCGGCGATTACCGAAATGAGGTTCCCTGATGAGCTCTGTCGAACGCCCCGCCCTGATCCGCGAAACCTTCCCTGTCGGCCCCTTGCAGTGCAACTGCACCATCATCGGCGACCCGATTACCAAGAAGGCCATCGTGGTCGATCCGGGTGGCAATCCCAATCTGATCATGGCGCGGCTGGAGGCTCATGGCCTCAAGGTGGTGAGCATCATCCACACCCATGCGCACCTCGATCACTTCCTTGCCTCGGGGCAGATGAAGGAGAAGACCGGTGCCACGCTGCACCTGCACAAGGAGGATCAGTTCCTCTGGGACAATCTGGAGATGCAGTGCAGCATGTTCGGCGTGCCTTACACGCCCGTGCCGGCGCCGGACAAATGGCTGGCCGATGACGAGGAACTGGCCTGTGGCTGCGGCGTGGCCTTGCATACGCCAGGGCACACGCCGGGTTCGATGAGCTTCTGGTTCGAGGGTGCCAAGCTGCTGATCGCCGGTGACACTCTGTTCCGTCGCGGTATCGGCCGTACCGATCTGTGGGGCGGTGATTACGCGACCATCGAGCGTTCGATCAAGCAGCGCCTGTACAGCCTCGACGAGGATGCCACCGTGGTTACCGGCCATGGCCCGGACACTCGCCTGGGCGATGAGATGCGCGAGAACCCCTTTATTCGCGCGTGAGAGGGCACTAATGGCGGCGTGATGACTCAAAGAGCCATCACCCACCGTTCATGGAGACGCCTTCATGTTTCGCCTGCCTGTTATTGCCCTTTGCACCTCTGCGCTGCTGCTTGGCGGTTGCGCCTCGCAGAACCCCTACGATCAGAGCGCACCGAGCTCCAACCGCACCGCCACCTACGGTGGTATCGGTGCGCTGGCCGGCGCGGCTGCCGGTGCGCTGATCAACCATGACAACCGCGGCAAGGGCGCGCTGATCGGCGCGGCCGTGGCCGGTGCCGCAGCGGCAGGTTATGGCTACTACGCCGACAAGCAGGAAGAGGAACTGCGCCGCAGCATGCAGGGCACCGGCGTCGAGGTGCAGCGCCAAGGCGATGTGATTCAGTTGATCATGCCTGGCAACATCACCTTCGCTACCGACTCGGCGCAGATCGCTAGCAGCTTCTATCAGCCGCTGAACAACCTGGCCAACTCCTTCCGTCAGTACAACCAGAACAGCATTGAGGTCGTCGGTCATACCGACAGCACTGGCTCGCAAAGTCACAACATGGCGTTGTCGCAGCGCCGCGCGCAAAGCGTGGCCGACTACCTGCTGGCGCAAGGTGTCGACCCCAGCCGTCTGAGCACCCGCGGCATGGGGCCGGACCAGCCGGTGGCGAGCAACGCTACGGCAGATGGTCGTGCGCAGAACCGTCGTGTCGAGGTGACATTGCGACCGTTGCCGGGCGTGCAGTAACCCGCGTGCGTCGGGCAGAACTGCTCTGGATCGCAGTCCCTGTCCGCCCGGGCTGATAAGCTAGGGCGGAACTTCGCCGCGCCTTGGCGGTTCGAAGATTGTGGCATGTCTGCCCGATACCAGAAGAAATCCTAAGGAATCCCTATGAAGACCAGACGTAATCTGATCGCAGCAACTGCGCTCATGGCCATGCTGGCTGGCTGCACCACCAACCCTTACACCGGCGAAAGTCAGGCTGGCAAAGCCGGCGTTTACGGTGGCATCGGCGCGGCTACCGGCGCCGTGATCGGCGCTGCGACGTCGAGCAAGAAAGACCGCGCCAAGGGTGCACTGATCGGTGCGGCTGTCGGTGGCGCTGCCGGCGGTGGTTATGGCTATTACGTCGACACCCAGGAAGCCAAGCTGCGTCAGACCTTGCAGGGCACTGGCGTACAGGTACAACGCAATGGCGATGATCTGAAACTGATCATGCCGGGCAATATCACTTTCGGTAGCAACTCGGCGGATATTTCCAGCAGTTTCTACCCGACCCTCAACTCGCTGGTGCTGGTGTTCAAGGAGTTCGACAAGAACGGTGTGAACATCGTCGGTCATACCGACAGCACCGGTTCGCAAGAGCTGAACCAGAGCCTGTCGCAGCGTCGCGCGCAGAGCGTGGCCAACTACCTGACCGCCAACGGCGTACCGGGTCAGCGCATCTCTGCCTACGGTGCAGGTCCGAGCCAGCCGATTGCCAGCAACACCACCGATGCTGGTCGTGCGCAGAACCGTCGCGTCGAGATCAACCTGCGTCCGCTCTAAGGCCGCATTGGGTTGAACGAAGCCTCCCTCTGGGAGGCTTTTTTGTACCGCTTGACAAGCACCGCTGCTGACGTCTTTCGGCTAGGTGCCAGAGGGCGTTTCCGACAATGTTCGTGACCGCCCGTCGTGTCCCCTCTGGCCAAAGGCCACTCATCCAAAACCTGACTAGAATGCTTGCTGTGGTTCTGTGATGTCCGCGTGCGGATGGCCCGTGCGCGTTGGTTCTGGATGACCGAAGGAGCGCGAATGGACGACAGAGCTGTCGAGCGGCCGCCAAGGCCCTGGACACCGCTGCTGGCTGCACTTGGCCTGTTTATCGGGCTGGGTGGGTTGATTTATTGGCAGTGGAATACCCTGCAGGAACGTGAGCGGGAAGATAGTCAGCATCGCTTTGCGCTTGAGGCGCAGGATATTGGTCAGCGAGTGATGGCGCGCATGCAGGCTTATGAAATGGTCCTGCGTGGCGTTTCGGGGCTGATGAACGGGAGTGACCGGGTTTCTCCCATTGAGTGGGAGCGGGCACTGGATCAGCTGCAATTGCAGGATCGTTATCCGGGAATACAGGCCGTCGCCTGGTCGCGCTACCTTAGCCACGCGCAGTTGGACGACTTTCGAGCCGAGCTGAAAGCGGATGAGCGCCTCGACTATCAGGTGTTTCCCGAGGGGGAGCGCGAGTACTACTTGCCCATCGATTACGTCAGTCCTCTGGATTGGCGTAACCGGCGCGTACTTGGTTTCGACATGCTCAGCGAGGCGATCCGCCTTCAGGCCATCGAGCGCAGCCTTGAGAGCGGTGATGCCAGCCTGAGTGGGCCGGTGGTGTTACGCCAGGAAATCGATGTCAACGTGCAGCAGGGTGTGCTGCTGTTTCTTCCGGTCTTTCGTCCTGGCGTGCCACTCAATACGGTGGAGCAACGTCGCGCTGCGCTGCTGGGAACAGTGCATGGCGCGTTTCGTAGCCACGATTTGATCGAGGGCATCCTGGGTGGTCAGGCACGGCGTTTCGACATTCTGCTGAGGGATCTGCAGGCATCGGATGCTCAGTTGCTGGGCGGCGAACACCATGCTAACGGCTGGAAGCCGCGTTTTCAGAAGCACATGGAGTTGCCGCTGTACGGCCGTACCTGGGACTTGGAGGTCATCGGCACACCCGAGTACGAGCGCGGTCTGGTCGATCGTACCGGTACGCTCGGACTCTGGGCTGGTTTGGCGGCGACACTGCTTCTGTCAATTCTGGTCGGCGGTTTTCTCCATCAGCGCGAGCGCAAACTGCAGATCAGTGAGCGGGCTGCAGTGGCCCTGCGCGAGCGCGAAGAGCGCTTTCGTCTGTTGGTCGAACGGCTGCCGGTGGCGACTCTGCTCTGTGATGACAGGGGGCGCATCGAAATGGCCAATCGCAGCGCCGCCGAGCTGTTCGATTGCCCGCTCAATGCCTTACCGGGTGAGACCGTGTTGCGCGTCCTGCCCAATATCGAGTCACCGAAAGACTTGCAGGCACAGTTGGCCGAGAGTGACGAGCGCATGGTGCGGACGCTGCGCGGCGAGTCGCTTCCGGTCAGCATCAGCCTCAATCCGCTGCACGAAGGCAGTAGCTACCTGATCAACCTGGTGGACCTGCGTGCGCGCAAGGTGGCCGAGGAGCGCTTCCGGTTGGTGGTCGAGGCCTCGCCCAATGCCATCGTGCTGGTCGATGGCCTGGGACGCATTGCCATGGTCAATCGGCAGACCGAGCTGCTGTTCGGCTACGAGCGTCAGGTGCTGCTCGGCGAACCGGTGGAAATGTTGCTGCCCGACGCGCAGCGTGGCAGCCATGTAGCAATGCGGCGGGGCTATCAGGCGATGCCCGAGCAGCGCCGCATGGGCAGCAATCGTGAACTGTTCGGTCAGCATCGTGAGGGTCGCATGATTCCTCTGGAGGTTGGTTTGTCACCCATTCGCAGTGGCGACGAGAACCTGGTGCAGGCGGTGATCATCGACATCAGCGAGCGCAAGGCTGCCGAGCAGAAACTGCGTGAGCAGGCCGAACAACTGCTGTTGGCCAACCGCTACAAGTCCGAGTTTCTCGCCAACATGTCCCATGAGCTGCGCACGCCGCTCAACAGTATCCTCATTCTCAGTGACCAGCTGCGGCAGAACCTGGCGGGAAATCTGACCGAGAAGCAGAGCAAACATGCTGATATCGTGCACCGCGCTGGCAGTGATCTGCTGCAACTGATCAACGATGTACTCGACCTGGCCAAGGTTGAGTCGGGGCGCATGCAGCTAAAGCTCGAGCCGATCAACATGCAGGACGTGCTGGTGGAACTCGATGCCAGCCTGCGGCCGATGGCCGAGCTCAAGGGCTTGCGTCTGCACACCCAGCTGGAGGCCGGGGTACCACGCGTCATTCACACCGACCGCGTGCGCCTGCATCAGATACTGCGCAATCTGCTGTCCAACGCGCTGAAGTTCACCGACCAGGGCGAGGTCACCCTGACTGTCGGTAGCCAGGGGCGCCAAGATGATGAGCGCGAGTTGCTGAGTTTCAGCGTGCGTGACACCGGTATCGGTATCGACCCTGCGCAACATGAACAGGTGTTCCAAGCCTTTCAACAGATCGACGGCTCCACCAGTCGGCGTTTCGGCGGCACTGGGCTGGGGCTGGCCATCACCCGTCAGCTGGTGCTGGCTCTGGATGGCGATATCAGCCTGCAAAGTGCGCCGGGGCAGGGGTCTACCTTCACCGTCAGGTTGCCGGTGCAGGCTGGACCGCTTAGCGTCGAGGCCCCGGTGGAGGGGCCGCAGCGCGCAGGTGACGGCCCGCCGCTGCTGATCGTCGAGGACGATGCCAATTTTGCTGCGGTGATTGCCGAGGAGGCTCACGCCCATGGGTTTTCCAGCGTGCATTGCCGTACTGGTCTGCAGGCATTGGCGCTGTTGCAGCAGGAGTCGTTCAATGCGGTGATACTCGACATCCTGCTGCCTGATCTCAGTGGCTGGCAGTTGTTCCGTCGTCTGCGCGCCCAGCCGAACCATCGGCATACGCCGGTGCACATCATCTCCTGTGTACCGCAACCGGTGGGTTGGAACGATGATGGCACTCGCTATCTGGTCAAACCCATCGGCCGTGATGAACTTGAGCAGGTGTTCATCGAGTTGCAGCACGGTGAACAACACGAGCAGGCATTGCTGTTGGTGGAGGATGTCGAGGTAGAGCGCGAGCACTACCGCGAGCAACTGACGGAGCTGGGCTTCCAGGTCGTCGCCTGCGCCGATGGCGAGCAGGCGCGCGAGGCTTATGCGCAGGGGCAGTTCTGCGCGCTGGTGATCGATCTCGACCTGCCGGATCAGGATGGTTTCGCTCTGCTCGACAGCCTCAACCAGGTGCGCCCGTTGCAGGGCACGCGCGTGGTGATCAATACCGGTGTGGACGTCACGCAACAGACCCTGCAGCGCCTGCGCCGCTACAGCGCTGTGGTGGTGCGCAAGCATGGTGATGACACCGATGCGCTATGCCAGGCGGTACAGGGCTTCCTCGGTGACGTGCGTGCGCCGCAACCGGCCCAGGCACGGCTCAATCCGTTGCAGGGAAAACTTATCCTGCTGGTGGATGACGATGTGCGTAACGTCTATGCGCTGACGGCGTTGCTGGATGAAGTGGGGCTGCGCGTCAGTTCCGCCAAGGACGGCATCGAGGCCATTGCCACTTACCAGCGTGAGCCGTTCGACTTGATCCTCATGGATATGGCCATGCCCAACATGGACGGCTATACCGCCACGCGCCTGCTCAAGCAGGAGCATGGATGCGTCATCCCGATCATCGCGCTTACCGCTCATGCCATGAAGGGTGACCGAGAGAAGTGCATCACCGCAGGCGCGGATGACTACATGGCCAAGCCGATCAAACGCGATGAGCTGCTGGCATTGCTGGAGCGCTGGCTGGGTATGCCGACCATACCTTCGCCTGGCGATGGGCTAACCTGATGGCAGGAGTAAGTGGTGCAAGGGCAGATGGACAGGGGAGTGATGATGGCCCGGGCGCAGAGTAAGAACGCCGCTGTACCCGCCAAGCAGGTTCTGCTGGTGGTGGATGACCGTATGGAGAACCTCGAGGCCATGCAGGCGCTGCTCGAGGATGGCGAGTGGCTGCTGCGTTGCGCCAGCTCTGGTGAAGAGGCCCTGCGCTGTCTGCTCGAAGAAGATGTCGGGCTGGTGCTGCTCGACGTGCAGATGCCGGGTATGGACGGCTTCGAAGTCGCCCGCCTGATGCGTGGCAACCCGCGTACGCGATTGACGCCAATCATCTTCGTATCCGCCATCGCGCAGACCCACGATGCCGTATTGCGTGGTTATAGCACCGGTGCCGTGGACTTCATGCTCAAGCCCTTCGACCCCAGTGTGTTGCGCCACAAGATTCAGAGCCTGCTGGAGCACGAGCATAATCGCTGTGAATTGCAGACTCTTTCCCAGCAGCTTGAGCGCGCCAGGGCATTCAACGCCTCGGTGCTGGCCAATGCCGCCGAGGGTATTCTGGTGGGCGGCGAGGATGGTCGCATTCAGTTCGCCAACCCCGCGATGGCGCAGATGCTCGATGGCGAGGTAGGTGATCTTGAGGGCGTCGATCTGCTGTCGTTTCTCAAGAATCCAGCCAGCGAAGGCGGCTGGCAGCAGTCCGAGTTCTATCTGCACTTCAAGCGCGAGGCGACCTATCGCGTGCACGAAGCGATGTTGCGCACGCTCAAGGGTGGTTGCCTGCCTGTGGCGCTGTCCTGCTCACCACTGCCGCGGCCGCAACGTGCGATGGTGCTGATCGCGCTGGATATGTCGGTGGTGCGTAATCTGCACGCGCAACTGGAGTCACAGGCGGTCACTGACGCGCTGACCGGCCTACTCAATCGTCGCGGCTTTCATCAGGCACTGGAGTCGGTGTTGGCGCGTATCGAGCGCAGCGGTCAGCGCGTCGCGGTGCTGTACCTGGACCTGGACGGTTTCAAACGCATCAATGACTCGCTCGGCCATGATGTCGGCGATCAGTTGCTGCGCCGTGTCGGTGAGCAGCTCAAGGCCTGCTTGCGTCCCTATGACAGCCTGGCGCGCATCGGTGGTGACGAATTCACCGCGCTGCTGGACAACCTCGGCCACCCCGAGGACGCCGCCAAGGTCGCGGAGAAGTTGATCGAACTGGTCTCGGTGCGCCACACCCTCGATGGTGTGGACTTCACCCTCGGCGCCAGCGTTGGCATCGCCTGCTTTCCTGAATGCGGGCAGAGCGTGGAGGGCCTGCTGCGTTCCGCCGACATGGCGATGTATGAAGCCAAACGCGCCGGTCGCCAGCAATACCGCTTCTTCTCACCGGAGATGAACGGACGCGCTCGTTCGCGGCTGATGCTCGAAGAAAGCCTGCGTCACGCCATCGAGAACGATGACTTCGTACTGGTCTATCAGCCGCAGTTCCATCTGGATAGCGGACGCCTGCGCGGCTTTGAAGCCTTGCTACGCTGGCAGCATCGCGTCGCCGGTACCGTGGCGCCGAACGTGTTCATTCCGCTGCTTGAGGAAACCCGCCTGACCAACCGTCTCGGCGAATGGATCTTCCGTGAGGGCGCCAGGCAATTGGCCGTGTTCAAGCAACAGTTCGGTGAGGACATGGTGCTCAGCCTCAACGTCAGCCCGGTGCAGTTCGGCATGTCGCAACTGGTGACCGATCTACAGCGTGTACTCGACGCTCACGGTCTGAAGCCCAGCCAACTGGAGGTGGAAGTTACCGAGAGCGCGCTGATGCAGGATCTGGAGCTGACGCAGGCGCAGTTACGTCATCTGCGCGAGCTGGGGGTGAAGATTGCCATTGATGATTTTGGCACCGGCTATTCGTCACTGGCGTATCTGCGCCACTTCGAGCTCGATACACTGAAGATCGACCGTCTCTTCATTTCCAATATGCTCGACTCACCCCGTGATGCGGCGGTGGTCAGTACCATCATCGATCTCGGCCATCACCTAGGCCTGGAGGTCATCGCCGAAGGCGTCGAAACCCAGGCGCAGCGTGAGTGGTTGACGCAACACCACTGCAGCATCATGCAGGGTTTCCTGGTGGCGCCAGGCGTGCCGCCCAGCAGCGCGATGCAGGTGCCGGCGCTGCTGGATTGGAGCAAGTTGCCCCTGTCGTCCCCCTGATCGGTACAGCGACGCATACCCGTGGGGTGCGGAATCGGGGCGGTACGCACGGTGCCCCCGAAGGTCTGGATTACGCCGAACGGTGCAGGTTGGCGAGCTCCGCGTCCTTCTCTTCCCATAGACGATTGACCCATTGCTGGAAGGCCCGGCGGTAGTCGTCATCCTGATCGTAGTTACGGCCGATGAACTCGCGCGGAATATCGACCTGTCTGAAAGTCACCTGCACGGCATCCAGGCGCCCACAGAGCAAGTCCCAGAAGCCTGGGACGCCATGCGGATAGTGGATGGTGACGTTGACGATGGCGTGCAGCTGTTCACCCATGGCATCAAGCACGAAGGCGATGCCGCCAGCCTTGGGTTTGAGCAGGTGCTTGAAAGGCGACTGCTGCTGCGCATGCTTGGCCGGGGTCAGGCGGGTGCCCTCGAGGAAGTTGAACACCGCAACGGGGTTGGTCTTGTAACGCGCGCAGGCCTTGCGGGTGGTGGCCAGGTCCTGGCCGCGCTTCTCCGGATGCTTGGCCAGGTATTCCTTACTGAAGCGCTTCATGAAGGGAAACTCCAGCGCCCACCAGCATAGGCCGATCACCGGCACCCAGATCAGCTCCTGTTTGAGGAAGAACTTCAGCAGCGGCATACGTCGGTTGAGCAGGTACTGCAGCACCAGGATATCCGCCCAGCTCTGGTGGTTGCTGGTGACCAGGTAGGAGTGACGAGTATCGAAGCGCTCCAGGCCCTGGACATTCCATTCGATATGGCCAACCAGGCGCATCCAGAATTTGTTGACGCCGATCCAGCTTTCGGCGATCCCGTGCATGACGAAGCGCAGTGCGCGTTGGATCGGCGCGAATGGCAGCAGCAGTTTGAGCAGAGCGACGAAGAACAGCGGCCAGCACCAGAACAGGGTGTTGAGAGCCAACAGCAGGCTCGCGATCAGGCCACGCAGCGGCGCGGGAAGAAAGTGCAGCATCGGGCAAACGCCTCCGTAAGCAGGCTGCACGCCCTGCGGGCAGCCTGAGAAAGGGGCTTTCTCTGCGCCCCGTATCAGTCGAAAGAGCTGCGGCGTTCCGTGCAGCGAGCTGGTTCGGCGCCAAGGGTAACGGTTGTGCACTGACCTGCAAGTGCCAGTGATGACCATCAGGTTTTGGTCGCTTGGTGCGCACCGGCTGCTCCGGCCGGTGCGCACGGCGCATCCTGTTGCCTCTCTAGCTTGGTAGATCCGCCGCCTGAATGGCCGTCAGCGCGATGGTGTAGACGATGTCGTCGACCAGTGCACCACGCGACAGGTCGTTCACCGGCTTGCGCAGGCCCTGCAGCATCGGGCCGACGCTGATGCAGTCGGCGCTGCGCTGCACGGCCTTGTAGGTGGTATTGCCGGTGTTCAGGTCGGGGAACACGAACACCGTGGCGCGGCCGGCCACCGGGCTGTTCGGCGCTTTCTGCCGGCCGACGCTCTCGATGGCCGCTGCGTCGTACTGCAACGGGCCGTCGAGCAGCAGGTCCGGGCGCTTTTCGCGGGCCAGGCGGGTGGCGACGCGCACTTTCTCAACTTCTTCGCCGCTGCCGGAATCACCGGTGGAGTAGCTGAGCATGGCCACGCGCGGCGGGATGCCAAAAGCCTGCGCCGAGTTGGCGCTCTGCAGGGCGATCTCCGCCAGTTGCTCGGCGTTCGGGTCCGGGTTCACCGCGCAGTCGCCATAGACCAGCACCTGGTCCGGCAGCAGCATGAAGAACACCGAGGACACCAGGTTGTAGCCTGGTGCGGTCTTGATCAGCTGCAGGGCCGGGCGAATGGTGTTGGCGGTGGTGTGGATGGCGCCGGAGACCAGACCGTCGACCTCGTCCAGGGCCAGCATCATGGTGCCGAGTACCACGGTATCTTCCAGCTGCGCTTCTGCCATGGGCGCATTGAGGCCCTTGCCCTTGCGCAGCTCGACCATCGGTTCGATGTAGCGACCGCGTATCAGGTCCGGGTCGAGAATTTCCAGGCCTTCCGGCAGCTCGATACCTTGTGCTCGGGCGACAGCCTGCACCTCTTCCGGCTTGGCCAGCAGCACGCAGCGGGCAATGCCGCGCGCCTGACAGATGGCGGCGGCCTGAACGGTGCGTGGCTCGCTGCCCTCGGGCAGGACGATGCGCTTGGCAGCGGCCTTGGCGCGTTGCACCAGTTGGTAGCGGAAGGCCGGGGGCGACAGGCGCAGCTCGCGTGGTGTGCCGCAGCGGGCGCTCAACCAGTCGTGGTCGATATGCCCTGCGATGAAGTTGGAGACCTTCTCCGCGCGCTCGCGGTCATCCAGGGGGATTTCCTTGTTCAGGCGGTTGAGATTGGTGGCGGTGTCGTAGGAACCGGTGCTCACCGTCATCACCGGCAGGCCGCTGGCCAGGGCGCCCTGGCACAGCTCCATGATGCGTGGGTCGGGGGCGAAATCACTGCACAGCAACAGGCCCGCCAGCGGTACGCCATTCATCGCAGCCAAGCTGGCGGAGAGGATGATGTCGTCGCGATCACCCGGCGTCACCACCAGGGTGCCGGGCTTGAGCAACTGCACGCTGTTGGCGACTGCGCGCGCGCAGAGCACGATCTTCAGCATGCGTCGCTGCTCATAGTCGCCAGCGTTGAGGATGCGTGCGCCGAGCAACTCAGCGATGTCCTTGGTGCGCGGCGCGTTCAGTTCGTCCTGCCAGGGAATACAGCCGAGCAGGCGGAAACTCTCGGTCTTGAGCAGGGGAGAAAGCTCCTGCAGACGTTCGGTGAAGGCTGCGATGCCGTTGTCGCTGCGCACCTTGTTGAGGATCACACCGAGCACCTTGGGGTCCTTCGGCCCGCCGAACTGCTGGGCCTGGATCTCGATGCGATCGGACAGCTCGGTGAGGTTCTCGTCTTCCGGGGCGCTGACCAGAATCACGTCGGCATCCAGGCTCTTGGCCAGGTGCAGGTTGACCCGAGCGGCGTAGCTGGCGTGGCGCGTCGGCACCATGCCTTCGACGATGACCACGTCCTTGTCGACTGCCGCCTGCTGGTAGAGGCTGATGATCTCTTCCAGTAGTTCGTCCAGCTGGCCGTCGCCGAGCATGCGTTCGACATGGCTGAGCGGCAGTGGTTTGGGCGAATTCAGGCCATGGGTGCGGGCGATCAGCTCACTGGAGCGCTCAGGGCCGAGGTCGCCAACATGCGGTTGGGCGATGGGCTTGAAGAAGCCAACCTTGAGGCCGCTGCGCTCTAGCGCACCGACCAGGCCGAGGCTGATGGAGGTAAGGCCGACACCGAAACCGGTGGGGGCGATGAAGAAGGTATGCATGAAATAGCCTCAGTCGAGCAGGGCAAGAGTGTCGAGGGCGATCTGCCGCTCTTCGTTGGTCGGTACAACCAGCACGCGCGGATGACCATCCGCGTGAATGGCGCCGGCGACGCCGCGCACGCAGCGGGCGTTGGCCTGGGCGTCCAGCCGCAGCCCGAGCAGGCCGAGATGGTCCAGGGTCTTGCTGCGGATCAGCGCGGAGTTCTCGCCGATACCGCCGGTGAAGATCAGGCCGTCGAGACGGCGCAGCGCGCAGCTCATCGCCGCCAGTGATTTGGCCAGGCGGTAGCAGAACACCTCGATGGCCAGGGTCGCGCCGACGTGCCCCTGTTCGCGGGCCTGCTCCAGCGTGCGCATGTCGTTGGACAGGCCGGATAGACCGAGCAGGCCGCTGTCCTTGTTGAGCATGCTGTCGATCCGCTCCAGGCTCCAGCCCAGGGTACGTGCCAGGTGCCCGTGCAGGTTGGGGTCGACATCGCCGCTACGTGTGCCCATCACCAGGCCTTCCAGCGGCGTCAGGCCCATGCTGGTGTCGCGGCTGTGGCCATTCTCCACGGCGCAGGTGGAGCTGCCATTGCCCAGATGGGCCACCAGCCAACTGCTGACGTCGAATGCCAGGCCGCTCATCTGCGCCGCCTTGCGGCTGACGTAACGGTGGCTGGTGCCGTGGAAGCCATAGCGGCGTACGCCATGCTCAGCGTAGAGCGCGTGCGGTACGGCATAGCGATAGGCGTGCTCGGGCAGGCTCTGGTGGAAGGCGGTGTCGAACACCGCCACCTGCACCAGGTTGGGAAACAGCTTCATCGCCGCTTCGATGCCTTGCAGGTTGGCCGGATTGTGCAGTGGAGCCAGCGGCGCGACCTGGCGGATGGCCTGCAGGCTGGCAGCGTCCAGGCGAGAGGCGCCGGAGAAGTGCTCGCCGCCGTGTACCACACGGTGGCCGATACCGTGCAGCTCACCGGCTGCGGCCTGCTGTACCACGGGTAGAAGATGAGACAGGGCCAGGCGGTGGTCGGCGCCCGGCAGAACCAGGCTGTCCTTTTGTTCGCCTTGTTGCCAGTGCAGCACCGCTTCGGGGCTGCCAAGACGCTCGGCCAGGCCGCTGAGCATGAAGGTTTCCTGCGCTTCGTTGACCAAGGCGAACTTGATCGACGAGCTGCCGCAGTTGATCACCAGAATGTTGCGTGCAGACATTTAAGCTTCCTTGGATTCATCGTGCGACCGATCCATGGCGCACCAGCCACAGGGGAAGAGGCTTCCCTGCCTGACTTGGCGCTGCTCGGGATCGAGTACCCAGGGCCGATTCTGCCAGGGTGGTCGGTGGCGTACATGCTGAGTATGGCCACAGGATAAGACTGCCACCCAGTCACCGTGCTCGTCCTGACGAAAATCAACGATCCGTACGGCCCGTTTGTCCGGGCTCGGGTCGCAATCCAGGCTGGCGTTGGTTAAACTTGCCCGTTCATTTATCTTTCGCAAAAGGTCTCCCCATGCTGATCGCCGCCAACAAGGCCGTCTCCATCGACTATACCCTGACCAACGATGCCGGTGAGGTGATCGACAGCTCCACTGGCGGCGCGCCGCTGGTCTATCTGCATGGTGCCGGCAATATCATCGCCGGTCTCGAGAAGGCCCTGGTTGGCAAGCAGGTTGGCGATGAGCTGGACGTTTCCGTCGAGCCGGAAGAAGCCTACGGTGAATACAGCGCCGAGCTGGTCGCGACCCTGAGCCGCGCCATGTTCGAAGGCGTCGACACCCTGGAAGTGGGTATGCAGTTCCACGCTTCGGGCCCGGACGGCAGCATGCAGATCGTTACCATCCGCGATATCGACGGCGACGACGTGACTGTCGACGGCAACCACCCGCTGGCCGGCCAGCGCCTGAACTTCAAGGTCAAGGTGGTAAGCGTGCGTGACGCCAGCGAAGAGGAAGTGGCTCACGGTCACATCCACGGCGAAGGTGGTCACCACCACTAACAGGCTGAGTTGCCGATCAGGCGACTTGCGGTCGTACCCACCGGTTCAACCGCTGCTAAGCTCAAGCTTGCGATGAAGGCGCCTCAGGGCGCCTTTTTCATGCATGGTGGCTTGCCCAATCGCAGCTGCCTTGAGGATTACCGGGCATTACGCCCGTTGCACTGAATTCGCTGAGGAAGTTCGTCATGAGTGCCTTTCACGATCTCAATCTACGTGCGCTGGATGGCCAGGAACTGCCGCTGGCGCCTTACAAGGGCCAAGTGGTGCTGGTGGTCAATGTCGCTTCCAAGTGCGGTTTGACGCCTCAGTACGCGGGGCTGGAAAAGCTCTACCAGCAATACAAGGGCAACGGCTTCACGGTACTGGGAGTGCCATGCAACCAGTTCGCCGGACAGGAGCCGGGCAGCGAGGACGAGATCCGTTCGTTCTGTAGCCTCAACTATGGCGTGACCTTCCCGCTGGGTAGCAAACTGGAGGTCAACGGCCCTGCTCGTCACCCGCTCTATCGCCTGCTGGCCGGTGAGGGAGCCGAGTTTCCCGGTGATATCACCTGGAACTTCGAGAAATTTCTGGTCGGCCAGGACGGTCGTGTGCTGGCGCGTTTCTCACCGCGTACCACGCCGGACGATCCGGCCTTGATCCAGGCCATCGAAAAAGCCCTGGGCCTGTGAAGTAGCAATACCTGCGCTCGCTATTCTGGGCGCAGGTGAGGCTAATCGGCCAAATTCCCGGCCATTTCCCCTTGCCCCCTTGTTCTCATCGTCATCCGCTTGCTTAATCGGCCGACCTGCCGAGGAGTACGCCCATGACCAGTTTTCCCCACGAGCAACCGCCTGCCATGGCCTCACCAGGCGAGCTGCGTGCACTGATCGAAAGTCGCCGTTCAGTGCGCCGTTTCACCCCTGAGCTGGTGCCGGACGCGGTGATCCGCGATTGCCTGGAACTGGCCGTGCTGGCGCCTAGCTCCTGCAACCTGCAGCCCTGGAGCTTCCAGGTGATTCGCGACCCGGCGCTGCTGGCGCAGCTGCACCCGGTCTGCATGAGCCAGAACGCAGCGCGTGCGCCCTTGATTATTGCCGTGCTGGCGCGCCCGGACACCTGGCGTCAGGCCTGCCGCAACGTCATCGATTACTGGCCGGAGGCCGAGGTGCCGGCGCGCATCCGTCGCTTCTACAGCAAGACCGCGCCGTTTCAGTACAACCAGGGGCCGCTGGGCCTACTCGGCCTGTTCAAGCGCCAACTGGTGCGGCTGATGGGGTTACGCAAGCCGCTGATGCGCAAGCCCAACAGCAAGGCCGATATGCGCCTGTGGGCGGTGAAGTCGACGGCGCTGGCGGCAGAAAATCTGATGCTCGCTTTCCAGAGTCACGGCTATGCCACCTGTCCGATGGAGGGCTTCGACGAGCCGCGTTTGCGTCGTGTGCTGGATATCCCGCGCCAGGCCATCCCCATCATGCTGCTGGCCGTTGGGCGTCAGGGCGAGAAGGGTGTGTACAACCCGCGCCTGCGCTTTCCGCTGGAACAGCACGTCACCTGGCGGTAACCAGGTTTGACTTGGATCAAATCGCCTTGTCTTGAATACGGCGTAATCGTCCTTATCTAGTCTGCATCTGAGCGAGTTTCTTTTTTCGGGGAAGTTGTCCCGGCTCGCCATCCTGGAGGAAGGACATTTATGCGTATCGATCGTTTGACCAGCAAGCTGCAACTTGCACTCTCCGATGCCCAATCCCTGGCGGTGGGCATGGATCATGCTGCCATCGAGCCGCTGCACTTGATGCAGGCGCTGCTCGAGCAACAGGGCGGTTCGATCAAGCCGCTGCTGATGCAGGTCGGCTTCGACATCAACAGCCTGCGTCAGGGCCTGACCCGTGAACTGGATCAACTTGGCAAGCTGCAGAACCCCACGGGCGACATCAACCTGTCGCAGGACCTGGCACGTCTGCTCAACCAGGCCGACCGCCTGGCACAGCAGAAGGGCGACCAGTTCATTTCCAGCGAGCTGGTGTTGCTCGCCGCCATGGACGAGAGCAGCAAGCTAGGCAAGCTGCTGCTCGGTCAGGGTGTATCGAAGAAAGCCCTGGAGAATGCCATCGCCAACCTGCGCGGCGGCCAGGCCGTCAACGACCCTAATGTCGAGGAGTCGCGGCAGGCGCTGGACAAGTACACCGTCGACCTGACCAAGCGCGCTGAAGAAGGCAAGCTCGACCCGGTGATCGGCCGTGACGACGAGATTCGCCGGACCATCCAGGTGCTGCAGCGCCGTACCAAGAACAACCCGGTGCTGATCGGCGAGCCTGGCGTCGGCAAGACCGCCATCGCCGAAGGCCTGGCCCAGCGCATCATCAACGGCGAAGTGCCGGATGGCCTGAAGGACAAGCGCCTGCTGTCGCTGGACATGGGCTCACTGATCGCCGGTGCCAAGTTCCGCGGCGAGTTCGAAGAGCGCCTCAAGGCGGTGCTCAACGAACTGGGTAAGCAGGAAGGGCGCATCATCCTGTTCATCGACGAGCTGCACACCATGGTCGGCGCCGGTAAGGCCGAGGGCGCCATGGACGCTGGCAACATGCTCAAGCCGGCCCTGGCTCGTGGGGAGCTGCACTGTGTGGGCGCCACCACCCTGGATGAGTACCGCCAGTTCATCGAGAAGGACGCCGCGCTGGAGCGCCGCTTCCAGAAAGTACTGGTGGACGAGCCGAGCGAGGAAGACACCATCGCCATCCTGCGTGGCCTGAAAGAGCGCTACGAGGTGCACCACGGTGTGACCATCACCGACGGCGCGATCATCGCCGCGGCCAAGCTCAGCCATCGCTACATCACCGACCGCCAGTTGCCGGACAAGGCCATCGACCTGATCGACGAGGCGGCCAGTCGCATCCGCATGGAGATCGATTCCAAGCCGGAGGAGCTCGATCGCCTGGATCGTCGTCTGATCCAGCTGAAGATCGAGCGCGAGGCGCTGAAGAAGGAAGACGACGAGGCGACCAAGAAACGACTGGTCAAGCTGGAAGAGGATATCGTCAAGCTGGAGAAGGAATACGCCGACCTGGAGGAAATCTGGAAGTCGGAGAAAGCCGAAGTGCAAGGCTCAGCGCAGATCCAGCAACGCATCGAGCAGGCCAAGACCGAGCTGGAAGCCGCACGGCGCAAGGGCGATCTCAACCGCATGGCCGAACTGCAGTACGGCATCATTCCGGATCTGGAGCGCAGCCTGCAGATGGTCGATGCGCATGGCAAGAGCGAGAACCAGCTGCTGCGCAACAAGGTTACTGACGAGGAAATCGCCGAGGTGGTGTCCAAGTGGACGGGCATCCCGGTGAGCAAGATGCTTGAAGGCGAGCGCGAGAAACTGCTGAAGATGGAAGGCCTGCTGCACCAGCGGGTGATTGGCCAGAACGAGGCGGTGGTCGCTGTTTCCAACGCCGTGCGCCGTTCGCGCGCTGGGCTGGCCGACCCCAACCGTCCGAGTGGTTCGTTCCTCTTCCTCGGTCCGACCGGGGTGGGCAAGACCGAGCTGTGCAAGGCGCTGGCCGAGTTCCTCTTCGACACCGAAGAGGCGCTGGTACGCATCGATATGTCCGAGTTCATGGAGAAGCACAGCGTTGCCCGCCTGATTGGTGCACCGCCCGGTTATGTCGGCTATGAAGAGGGTGGTTATCTGACCGAGGCCGTGCGCCGCAAGCCCTATTCGGTGGTGCTGATGGACGAGGTGGAGAAGGCGCACCCGGATGTGTTCAACGTGCTGCTGCAGGTACTTGAAGACGGTCGCCTGACCGACAGCCATGGCCGCACCGTGGACTTCAAGAACACCGTGATCGTGATGACCTCCAACCTCGGCTCGGCGCAGATTCAGGAGTTGGTCGGCGACAAGGAAGCGCAGCGCGCGGCGGTGATGGATGCGGTGAGCAGCCACTTCCGCCCCGAGTTCATCAACCGTATCGACGAAGTGGTGGTATTCGAGCCGCTGGGCCGTGAGCAGATCGCCGGCATCGCCGAGATCCAGTTGCAGCGTCTGCGTGGCCGTCTGGCCGAGCGTGAGCTGAGCCTGGAGCTGACGCCAGAGGCGCTCGACAAGCTGATCGCCGTTGGTTACGACCCGGTGTATGGCGCACGTCCGCTCAAGCGTGCGATCCAGCGCTGGATCGAGAACCCGCTGGCGCAGCAGATACTCTCTGGCGATTTCGCCCCGGGGGCGGTAGTGCATGCCAAGGTCGATGGCGAAGAGATCGTATTCGCCTGATCGAGTGTCGCGTTAAAACATAGGCCCGCCAAATCGGCGGGCCTTTGCTTTCGTAGCCGTAGGGAAAAGGGGAGAACCCGTAGGGCGTACTCGGCTTTGGCTTCCTGCGTCGCTCTACCTCCTGCATCCATGCAGTCGTCGCGAAGCAGTACGCCGGTCGTTGTGCTGCCAGGCCCTGGCATGGCCCGGCGGGCTGCTCGCTGCGCGCGTGAGGCCGCCCTACGCTAATCCGTAGGAGCGGCTTCAGCCGCGATTTTCCTCGTTCGAGTCTGAAGCCGCTCCTGCATAAAGGTTCAGCGTCCTAGCAACAACCACCCCAATGCTTCTTCTTCGAGGTATGGCCGATGCCAGGGTTGAAGGTGTTGGTCGGGTCGAGTTCGCGGTAGAAACCGGCCAGCGCCGGCTTGGCCACGTACAGGTGGCCAACGTTGTGCTCGGCCGGGTACTCGGCTTGGCGAGCGTCCAGCAGCTTCCACATGCGGTGTTCCATCACGATCGGGTCGATGCCCTTCTTGACGATATAGTCCTGATGGAACACGTGGCAGAAGAAGTGCCCGTAGTAGAGCTTGTGGATGATCTGCTCTTCCATCTCGGCAGGCAGCGTCTCGACCCAGTCGCGGTCGTTGCGGCGCAGGGCGATGTCCAGGGCGAGGATGTCCTCGACGCTGCTGCGGTGCGACTCGCGGTAGCGGATCGCCGCGCCGGCCACGGCGAAGCGATGCAGGAAGGCTTTGCGCCCCTCATCGGCATCGCACTCGAAATAGGCACCGCTGTCACTGCCAGTGAAATACTCGGTCAGGAAGCTGCGGGTCTGTTCCAGCGTGTCGTTGGAAACGCGCACCAGCAGGTGATGCTCGAAACGGTCACGGTACTCGCGCATGCGTTGCGGTAGGTGGCTGGGCAGCAGGTTCATCAGGGCCTGGATCATCTTGTCGGTCACGCCACGCAGGCCGAAGCGCTCGAAGAAACCGTCCACGCGGCTCTTCATGGCGAAGGCGGCCGGCACCTTGGACGTGCCGAATTTGTCGATCACCAGGAAGGTGTCCTTGCCGTACTTCTCGCCGATGTCGAATGCCGTGCGATGGATGTATTCCCCGGCAATCGGCAGGCGTGGCAGCTTGGCCAGCAGGTGGCGGCGCACTTCGGTGAGATCGTGCGGGTCGTTGCTGCCGATGTAGAACACCGTGCTCGGCTCTTTCGGGAAGGTGTCCAGGCGCACGGCGAACAGGCACAGCTTGCCAGCCGAACCGGAGGCTTCGAACAGGCGCGACGGGTCGGCATTGAAGCGCGCGGGGGTGTCGGCGTCGATGTCGCGCACATGTTCGCCGTAGCGCGCATCGGAGGCCTTGGCGGTGTCCTCGTTGCGTACCTGCTGCGGTGTGTAGTCGCCGTTCTGCAGGCGGGTGAGAATTTCCTCCGGATCGTTGCCCAGCTCGATGCCCAGATGGTTGACCAGCTCCAGCGAGCCGTCATCTTTCACCTGCGCATACAGCGCCAGCTCGGTGTAGGCCGGGCCGCGACGCACCAGGGCGCCGCCGGAGTTGTTGCAGATACCGCCGAGTACCGAGGCGCCGATGCAGGACGAGCCGATCACCGAATGCGGTTCGCGATTCAGTGGCGCCAAGGCCTGTTCCAGGCGATCCAGGGTCGCGCCCGGCAGGCACACCACCTGCTGCCCATCGTTGATCAGTTGTACGCCGGTGATCCGCAGGGTGCTGATCAGCACGATCTCGCGGTCGTAGTCGGCGCCATCCGGGGTCGAGCCTCCGGTCAGGCCGGTATTGGCTGCCTGCATGATGACGATGCGGTCGGCCGCCACTGCCGCCTGCAGGATGCGCCACTGCTCCAGCAGCGAAGCGGGGCGTACCACGGCCAGGACGTTGCCCTCACCGGTGCGGTGGCCCTTGCGGAAGCGCCGCGTGCTTTGTTCGTCGGTCAGCACATGACTGCTGCCGACGATCTGGCGCATCTGCGTCAGCAGAGCGTCGCGGTTAATGGCGGGCGTGACGGCGGCAGTCATTGGCTCAGCGCTCCTTTACCAGCAGGTCCGAGGTGATTTCGGCGATGGATTTGGCGCCAGTCAGCACCATGGCCACGCGCATTTCCTTCTCGATCAGGTCGAGCAGGTTGCTCACGCCCGCACCACCGGCAGCGGCCAGGGCATAGAGGAAGGCACGACCGAGCAGCACGGTGTCGGCGCCCTGGGCGATCATCCGCACTACGTCGAGGCCGGTGCGGATACCGGAGTCAGCGAGGATTTTCAGGTCACCCTTGACCGCATCGGCGATGGCCGGCAAGGCGCGGGCGCTGGACAGCACCCCGTCGAGCTGACGACCGCCATGGTTGGAAACGATGATGCCGTCGGCGCCGAAAGTGACCGCATCGCGGGCGTCTTCCGGATCGAGGATGCCTTTGATTACCATTGGGCCGTCCCAGAAGTCGCGGATCCATTCCAGGTCCTTCCAGGAGATCGACGGGTCGAAGTTGGCGCCCAGCCAGCCGATGTAGTCGGCCAGGCCGGTCGGGTTGCCGCGGTAGGCGGAGATATTGCCCAGGTCATGCGGCTTGCCCATCAGGCCGACGTCCCAGGCCCACTGCGGGTGAGTCATCGCTTGCAGCATGCGGCGCAGTGCGGCGTTCGGGCCGCTCATGCCGGAGTGGGCGTCACGGTAGCGGGCGCCGGGCACCGGCATGTCTACGGTGAACACCAGCGTCGAGCAGCCGGCGGCTTTGGCGCGCTCCAGGGCATTTTTCATGAAGCCGCGATCTTTCAGCACGTAGAGCTGGAACCACATCGGTCGGTCGATGGCCGGTGCCACTTCCTCGATCGGGCACACCGACACGGTGGACAGGGTGAAGGGAATACCCTTGGCCGCTGCTGCCTTGGCCGCCTGAACTTCGCCACGGCGAGCGAACATGCCGGTCAGGCCAACCGGTGCCAGGCCTACCGGCATCGACATCTTCTCGCCGAACAGCTCGGTGGACAGGTCCAGCTCGGACATGTTCTTCAGCACGCGCTGGCGCAGTTCGATGTCCGACAGATCAGCTACGTTGCGGCGCAGCGTGTGCTCGGCGTAAGCGCCGCCATCGGCGTAGTGGAACAGGAAGGGCGGCAGCTTGCGTTGAGCGGCAGCGCGGTAGTCGGTCGAGGCAGAAATGATCATGGGCTCATCCTGTTGCTGGAAAAGGGAAAGCGTAGCCTGATGGCAAATGCCCCGACGATGTCGGGGCGTTCACTACCAGTCGATCAGTGAGTCATCAGCGGATCGCTGACGCCCAGTACGTAGATCGCGACCATCGCGATGATGCCGGTGAACAGCAGGTAGTACAGCGTCGGCCAGATGGTCTTGCGCAGGGTACTGCCTTCGCGGCCGAGCAGGCCAACGGTAGCCGAGGCTGCAACCACGTTATGGATTGCCACCATGTTGCCGGCGGCGGCACCCACGGCCTGGACCGCGACGATCAGCGCGCTGGAGATACCCAAGCTGCTGGCCACGCCGAACTGAAATTGGCTGAACATCATGTTGCTGACGGTGTTGGAACCAGCGATGAAGGCCCCCAGGGCACCGATGCTTGGAGCCAGCATCGGATAGATGCCGCCAACGCTGTCGGCCACCCAGCGCGCCATGAGAATCGGCATGCTGGCCAGTTCGGCACCGTTGACGCCGGAGTTGATCAGGATGCGCACCATCGGCACGGTGAACAGCAGCACGAAGCCGGCGCTGAGCAGCACGCTGGAGGATTCCTTCACCGCCTTGCCCAAGTCACGCACCTTCATGCCGTGTAGGAAGAAGGTGGCCAGCACCACGGCGACCAGAATGCCGCCCGGCAGGTACAGTGGTTGGAAGTTGGCGCTGACGCCGGCTTCGCCGAGCAGGTCCGGGAAGTTCACCACCACGGCCTTCAGCGCGTTGCCTACTTCCGGGAAAACACGGCTGATCACCAGCAGTGCGCCGACCAGCACATAGGGCAGCCAGGCGCGCAGTGCGCTCATCGGTTTGGCGGTCAGTTCGTCCAGCTTCATCTCGACGGTGCCCAGCCATTCGCTCGGCCACTTGTCCGCCGGGGCGAAGTCCCAGGTCTTTTTCGGCACCAGGAAGCCGAAGCGGGCGGCGCTGGTGACGATGGCCAGGCCGATCAGGCCGCCCAGCAGCGATGGGAATTCCGGGCCGAGGAAGACGCCGGTGAAGACGTACGGCACGACGAAGGCCAGTCCGGCGAAAATCGCGAACGGCAGTACTTCCAGACCGGCTTTCCAGCTTTTCTCCTGACCGAAGAAACGGGTCAGCATCATTGCCATGATGACCGGCATGACCACGCCGACGGTGGCATGGATGATTGCCACTTCACTGGTGATCAACTGCAGGAACTGCGCCCAGGACGAACCCTGCTCGACCAGCTGCGCACCGATGGTGGCAGTGTCCAGACCGGTATTGAGGCCGACGATGATCGGCGTACCGACGGCGCCGAAGGAGACCGGCGTGCTTTGTACCAGCATGCCCATCAACACGGCGGCCATGGCCGGAAAACCGATGGCAACCAGCAGCGGGGCAGCGATGGCGGCCGGTGTACCAAAGCCCGAGGCGCCCTCGATGAAGCAGCCGAACAACCAGGCGATGATGATGGCCTGGATGCGGCGGTCAGGACTGATGGTGGTGAAGCCGGCACGTATGGCGGTGATACCACCAGAGTGCTTGAGGGTATTGAGCAGCAGGATGGCGCCGAAAATGATCCACAGCAGGCCGAGAGTGATCAACAAGCCTTGCAGGGTGGAGGCCAGGACGCGATTGAGGGTCATATCCCAGGCGAACAGACCGACGGCGGCAGTCACCAGGTAGACCAGAGGCATGGCGTGTTTGGCCGGCCAGCGCAGGCCGATCAGCAGAACGGCGGCAAGCAGAATCGGCGAGAACGCCAGCAGGGCGAGAATTCCGTTGGACATTGGGTCTTACTCCACACGAGCGCGCAGCGGGCGCGGCAGGGATGAGGCGTGATCGAACAGGCTTGCAGCGCATAGGGCTGTCATGGCGTGACCTCGATGGTTTGTTGTTCTTGTTGGTTAAATTGGTAATACCAATTTACAATTAAGCGAGGTCAGGTTAAAAGTTGCTCAATTGACTGTCAAATCGAGTGGCTAAGACTTTGGTCGTAGAGTGCCTGCTTGTTCAGCGAAAGGGCGCGCTATAGGCTTGCCTCTTGAGGCTTTCGGCCTGGTCAAACCAATGGAGATGTCGGTGATGGAAGTAGGTCAGGTGCGGCAGCGTCGTCTCTCCGATGACATCGTCGCGCAACTGGAAACCATGATTCTCGAAGGCACCTTGCGTGCCGGTGAGAGGCTGCCCGCAGAACGTGCGTTGGCCGAGCAGTTCGGCGTGTCTCGCCCGTCCCTGCGTGAAGCGATCCAGAAGTTGGTAGCCAAGGGGCTGCTGATCAGTCGCCAGGGTGGCGGTAACTATGTAGCTGAATCGCTCGGCTCGACTTTCAGCGACCCGCTACTGCAACTGCTGGAGCACAAGGAAGATGCCCAGCGTGACCTGCTGGAATTCCGCCATACGCTGGAAGGCTCCTGCGCCTACTACGCGGCCAGGCGCGCCACCGATATCGACCGGCAGCGCCTCACCGAAGCGTTCGAAGCCTTACAGGATTGCTACGCGCGAGTCGGCAAGGTGACTCGTGCCGAGGAGGGGGCGGCCGATGCGCGCTTTCACCTGGCGATTGCCGAGGCCAGTCATAACGCGGTGCTGCTGCACACCATCCGTGGTCTGTTCGACTTGCTCAAGCGCAACGTGGTGACCAACATCGGCGGCATGTATGCCCAGCGTGAGGAGACCCGCGACATGCTGATCGGGCAGCACCGCGCGTTGTACCAGGCGATCATCGAAGGTCGTGCGGAGGATGCTCGCGAGCTTTCCAACCAGCACATCGACTATGTGCAGGAAGTGCTCTCGGAAGTGCAGCTGGAAGCCCAGCGTGTGGCGCGTGCGCAGCGCCGGCTAGGCTTGTAAGAAACAACGAGCCCAGGCGATCAATCATCACCCGGGCTACGAAGTGGGGAGGATGTTCAGTCTTCCTTGCCCTTGCTGCGCATCGCGCGCTGAACTTCGCGGTCGGCGTCGCGTTCCTTCTCGGTGTGGCGCTTGTCGAAGTCTTTCTTGCCCTTGGCCAGGGCAATTTCGCATTTGACCAGATGCTGCTTCCAGTACAGCGACAGTGCCACGGCGGTGTAGCCCTTCTGCTGTACCGAGCCGAACAGCTTTTCCAGCTCGCGCTTGTTCAGCAGCAGCTTGCGCGTGCGGGTCGGGTCGGCGATGACGTGAGTGCTGGCGGTTTTCAAGGGCGTGATGTGGCAGCCCATCAACCAGGCTTCATCGTCCTTGAGCAGCACGTAGCTGTCGACCAGCTGTGCCTTGCCGGCACGCAGGCTCTTCACTTCCCAGCCGGACAGCACCAGGCCGGCATCGAACTTGTGTTCGATGAAATAGTCATGCAGCGCCTTTTTGTTCAGCGCGATGGTGCCTTGAGGATGTTTCTTTTGCTTAGCCATAGGGCGCGCATTATAGGGAGTCGTCCGCGCCTGCGCCATGGGGCGTTACCGAGCCAAACTTGAGCCCATGCCGCTAATCTCCGACAATGTGCGATCTTTTTTCCCGCAGTATGGGGTCTTGGCCGTAATGGCGAGCGACAAAGTTTCGATTCACGGTGCCTGGGCCAGTCGCTGGGTATTCATCCTGGCGGCGACCGGCTCGGCGGTCGGTCTCGGCAATATCTGGAAGTTCCCCTATATGACAGGGGTCTATGGCGGCGGTGCGTTCGTCGTCATGTACCTGTTCTGCATTGCCCTGGTGGGTGTGCCGATCATGCTGGCAGAAACCATGATCGGCCGCCGCGGCCGGCAGAGCCCGGTCAATGCGATGAAGAGCCTGGCGATCGAAGCCGGAGCCTCCAAGCACTGGTCGCTGGCTGCGCTGATGGGCATGGTCGCCGCGCTACTGATTCTGTCCTTCTACAGTGTGGTGGCAGGTTGGTCGCTGGATTACATCATCGGTATGGGCCGTGGCGACTTCACCGGTATCAGCGCCGATGGCGCAGGTGCGGCGTTCGGCGGTCTGACCTCCGACCCGTGGCGCCTGACCCTGTGGCACAGCCTGTTCATGCTGATCACTGCGTTCGTCATCGCCAAGGGAGTGGTGGCAGGCCTGGAGCGCAGCTTGCGTATCATGATGCCGCTGCTGTTCGTGCTGCTGCTGGTGCTGCTGGGTTACAGCTTCACCACCGGACATTTCCGCGAAGGTTTCGATTTCCTCTTTCATTTCGATCCGAGCAAGGTGCAGGACGGCATCCTCGCTGCCATGGGCCATGCGTTCTTTACCCTGAGCGTGGGTGTCGGCTCGATCATGGTCTACGGCGCCTACATGCCGAAGAAGGCTTCGATCGGCGCCACGGTACTGACCGTTGGCGTGCTCGATACCCTGGTGGCGTTGACGGCGGGGCTGGCGCTGTTCCCCATCGTCTTTGCCGCCGGTCTGGAGCCGGGTGGTGGCCCGGGGCTGATGTTCGTCACGCTGCCGATTGCCTTCGGCAATATCGCCTTCGGTCAGGTGATGGGGTTGATCTTCTTCGTACTGGTGGCCGTTGCCGCATGGAGCTCCTCAATCTCCATGCTGGAGCCGGCCGTGGCCTACTTCGTCGAGAAAACCGGGCGCAGCCGCGCGCAGGTAACCGCCGCGCTGGCGCTGCTGTGCTGGCTGGTGGGGATGGGTACGGTACTGTCGTTCAACCTCTGGGCCGAGGCCAAGTTCTTCGTTTTCGCCGAGGATGGTTTCCATCTGCTGCAGTGGGGCGCCGAAGGCGGCAAGACCTTCTTCGACAGCATCGATTACCTCACCAGCCGTATTCTGCTGCCGCTGGGCGGTCTGGCTTTCGCCATGTTCGCCGGTTGGGTGTTGAGCCGTGACGCTGTGCGTGACGAGCTGTCCATCAGAAGCCCGCTGCTGTTCAATCTGGCCCTCTGGCTGATTCGCGTCGTGGCGCCAATCGGCGTCCTGATCGTTTTCATCGCGGAGCTGAGCAAGTAAATGGCTACTCGAATCCAGCGCTCGGCGTTACTGCCTTATCCGGCGCAGGCACTGTTTGATCTCGTCAACGATGTTGCCGGTTACCCGCAGTTTCTGCCCTGGTGCCGCGCCAGTGAGGTATTGGAGGTCAGCGAGACGCATATGCTGGCCAGCCTCGAAGTGGCCAAAGGCAGCATCGGTCAGCGCTTCGTCACGCGCAATGTGCTGCAGCCTGGACAGCGCATCGAGATGAATCTGCAGGAAGGACCTTTCACCAGTCTCCATGGCGTTTGGGAGTTCAAGGCGCTGGGTGACAAGGCCTGCAAGATCAGCCTGGACCTGACCTTCGACTACGCCGGGCCGCTGGTGCGTGCCACGCTTGGGCCGCTGTTCAATCAGGCGGCCAATACCATGGTCGATGCCTTCTGCCAGCGAGCCAAGCAGTTGTATGGATAAGCCCAGAATTGCCATTGAGGTGGTCTACGCCCTTGCCGAGCGGCAGAAGCTGCTGCGCTTGTCCGTACCGGCCGGCACCACGGTGCGCGAGGCTGCACTGCGTTCTGGTATGCAGCAGTTATTTCCGGAACTGGATCTGAGCCAGGCGCCGCTGGGCATTTTTGGCAAGGCGGTAGGCAAACCGGAAGAGCGAGTGCTGGAGGAAGGCGAGCGCGTCGAGATCTATCGGCCGCTGATCGCCGACCCGAAGGAAGTACGCAAGCAGCGTGCGGCCAAAGCCAAGGCCAGGGAAGAGGGCGAAGAACCGGCGTGATGATGGCGCGTCGGTAGACTAGCCAGGCGCCAGATGCGAAAAAGCCCGGATTCGATCCGGGCTTTTTAGTGTCCGCGTATTACTGCGGATTGGTGTCCAGCGGCTCAGGTGTCGGTACCGGGACGGTTTCGACCTGATCCACCTCGCGCTGGATCTGCTCCAGCAACGAGCCGGGCGCTGGCGGCGTTTCATCCTGTGGTTTGGCTTGCGGCTGGGCACTGCTGGTGTCGCCGCCTTCGCCCATGATCGCCTGGTCACGGCTTACGCCGGGCATGAAGTCGCCGGCCAGGCCAACCAGCTGGTCGCTGCCGTCGAACACCAGGCTGACGCGTTCCTGCAGGCGCTGACGGCCGCCAGGCTGGATGCTGTACAGATAATCCCAGCGATCGGCATGGAAGGTGTCGGTGATCAGCGGGTTACCCATGATAAACCGCACTTGGCGTCGGGTCATTCCCGGGCGCAGCTGGTCTATCATGTCCTGTGTCACGACATTGCCCTGTTGAATGTCGATCTTGTAAACCCCGGGGAATGAACAACCGGCGAGTGCGAAGAGCCCGGTCAGCGACAGGCTGGTCAGCAAGAGCTTGGTTTTTTGCATCGGAGGGTGACTTCCACTATCTTGGGCAACTTGAACCCCGGATCATACCCGTATTGAAGGGTGCTGCGAAGCAGCATCCATGAGAAAGCAGACCATGGTTGAAAATAACGAACTGCGCAAAGCTGGACTGAAGGTGACTCTGCCACGAGTCAAAATCCTGCAAATGCTGGATAACGCCGAGCACCGCCACATGAGCGCGGAGGATGTCTACAAAGCGCTGATGGAGGCCGGTGAAGACGTTGGCCTGGCCACCGTATACCGCGTCCTGACTCAGTTCGAGGCCGCTGGCCTGGTGGTGCGTCACAACTTCGATGGCGGCCATGCCGTATTCGAACTGGCTGACAGCGGCCATCACGACCATATGGTCTGCGTCGACTCCGGCGAAGTGATCGAATTCTTCGACGCCGAGATCGAGAAGCGCCAGAAGGAAATCGTCAAGGAGCACGGTTTCGAGCTGGTTGACCACAACCTGGTGCTGTACGTGCGCAAGAAGAGCTGATTCTTCTGCGGCAAGCAAAAAGGCGACCCTCGGGTCGCCTTTTTGCTTTGTCATTGTTCGGTTGTAATCGGGGGGCTGCCGGATTGCATCCGCGCTAGGCGTGTCTTACGCCGCCTGGGCGCTGGTGACCATCTTGCGCGCGTGAGCCAGGGATTCCTCGGTCAGGTCGACGCCACCGAGCATGCGGGCGATCTCCTCGACACGGCCGCTTTCGTCCAGCTTGCTCACTGCGGTAGAGGTGGCGTCTTCGCCGCGGCGTTTGTGCACGAACAGATGCTGGTGGCCCTGTGCGGCGACTTGCGGCAGGTGAGTGACGCAAAGCACCTGGCCACGTTCGCCGAGACGGCGTAACAGCTGGCCGACCACTTCTGCGGTTGGGCCGCCGATACCGACGTCCACTTCGTCGAATACCAGGGTCGGTACGCGCGAGGTCTGTGCGGTGATCACCTGAATCGCCAGGCTGATGCGTGACAGTTCACCGCCAGATGCCACCTTGGCCAGGCCGCGTAGCGGCTGACCAGGGTTGGCGCTGACCAGAAATTCCACTGTCTCCAGGCCGCTTGCGTGTGGTTCTTCGCTGCTCATGGCTTGGAGTTGAATATTGAAGCGACCGCCGGGCATGCCCAGAGCCTGCATTTCCTGCTCTACGGCTGCGGCCAGGCGCTCGGCAGCATTGCTGCGCAGAATGCTGAGCTCGGCTGCTTTCTCCTGGTAGTGGCGCTCATAGGCGGCCAGTTCCTCGGCCAGGCGTTCGCTGGCCTGATCGTCGGCATTCAGGCCTTCGATCTCATCGAACAATTGCTGCTGCAGGGCGGCCAGTTCGGCTGGTTGAATACGGTGCTTGCGGGCCAGGGTGTAGATGGTGTCCAGGCGCTCTTCGAGAAACTGCTGACGCTCTGGGTCGGCGTCGAAGTGATCGAGGAAGCGGTTTAGCTCACCGACTGCTTCCTCTACCTGGATCTGCGCACTGGCCAGCAAGTTGCTGGCTTCGTTCAAGGTGCCGCCCTGACCGCCAAAGGCGCCTAGGCGGTTGAGGCTGGCGGTCAGCGCCGACAGCACGTTGCCGGCATCGCTTTCGCTACACAAATCGAGCACTTGGCGACAGGCCGCGAGCAGCGCTTCAGCATTGCTCAGCGCTTTGTGTTCCTGTTCCAGTTGCTCCAGTTCGTTGTCGCCCAGCGCCAAATTTTCCAGTTCTTCCAGTTGGTAGCTGAGCAACTGGTGGCGAGCGCGTTGCTCGTCGCTCTGGCTGGAGATGCGTTCAAGTTCGTTGCGTGTTTGCTTCCAGCGTTGCGCCGCGAGTTGCACCTGGCGCGCGAGGTCCTGGCTGCCGGCGTATTCGTCGAGCAGGCGGCGATGGGTGTCGGTCTTGAGCAGCGACTGATGTTCGTGCTGGCTGTGGATATCGATGATCAGTTCGCCAAGGGCCTTGAGATCGGCCTGCGGGCAGGGGCTGCCATTGATATAGCCGCGCGAGCGGCCCTCGGCGGTAATCACCCGGCGCAGGATGCACGGGCCGTCGCTGTCCAGGTCGCGCTCGGCAAGCCAGGTGCGGGCTTCGGGAATGTCCGCCAGATCGAAGCTGGCGAGAATGTCCGCCTTGTCACTGCCTGGGCGCACCACGCCGCTGTCAGCACGATCGCCCAGGCACAGGCCGAGGGCGTCGAGCATGATCGACTTGCCGGCACCGGTCTCGCCGCTGATGGCGCTCATGCCGGCATCCAGCTCGAGATCCAGGTGGTCGACGATGGCGTAGTTGTGAATGGACAGGTGCACCAGCATGGCGAACGCTCCCGAATTGATGTCTGGTTATTTATACAGTGTTTTTTCTTTTCCTGGCAATCCTCGTCTATCGCCCCTTGAAAGCTGTGGAATTGACTCCATATAGGCGGCAGGAGCGCGAGTCGGTATCGCGCCAGTTTTTTCGAGAGGAGAAAGGCATGGCTGACGAACAGACCCTGGATACGCAGAATCCCGAAGCGCAGGCAGCGGAAGCTGTGGCGCCGAGTGACGACCTGGCTGCTCGCGTGCAAACGCTGGAAGAGCAACTGGCCACTGCGCAGGATCAGTCGCTGCGCATGGCTGCCGACCTGCAGAACGTGCGTCGCCGCGCAGAGCAGGATGTGGAAAAGGCGCACAAGTTTGCGCTGGAAAAATTCGCCGGCGACCTGCTGCCGGTAATCGACAGCCTGGAGCGTGGCCTGGAGCTGTCCAGCCCTGACGATGTATCGATCAAGGCCGTACGTGAAGGTATGCAGCTGACCCTCAAGCTGTTCCACGACACTCTGGCTCGCTACAACCTGGAAGCCATCGACCCGCACGGCGCGCCGTTCAACCCGGAGCACCACCAGGCCATGGCCATGGAAGAGAGCATTCATACCGAGCCGAATTCGGTGCTCAAGGTGTTCCAGAAGGGCTATCTGCTCAACGGTCGTCTGCTGCGCCCGGCCATGGTCGTGGTCAGCAAGGCACCAACCACGCCGCCGCCGAGTATCGACGAGCAGGCTTGAAATCAGCTGTAACGACCCCACTTTTAAGTCAAGCGTTTTAGTGCTGCCGGCGCCTGAGAAACGAGGCGACGGAAAAATCAAAGTTTCGGGAGAACATTCATGGGCAAAATTATCGGTATCGACCTGGGGACCACCAACTCCTGCGTCTCCATTCTGGAAAACGGCAACGTCAAGGTAATCGAGAACGCCGAAGGCGCTCGTACCACGCCGTCCATCATCGCTTATGCCAATGACGGTGAAATTCTCGTCGGTCAGTCGGCCAAGCGTCAGGCGGTGACCAATCCGCACAACACCCTGTATGCGGTGAAGCGTCTGATCGGTCGTCGTTTCGACGAAGAAGTCGTGCAGAAAGACATTCAGATGGTGCCGTACAAGATCGCCAAGGCGGACAACGGTGATGCCTGGGTCGAAGTGAACGGCCAGAAGATGGCACCGCCGCAAATCTCGGCTGAAATTCTCAAGAAGATGAAGAAGACCGCCGAAGACTATCTCGGCGAAGCAGTCACCGAGGCGGTGATCACCGTCCCGGCATACTTCAATGACAGCCAGCGTCAGGCTACCAAGGATGCTGGTCGTATCGCCGGTCTGGACGTCAAGCGCATCATCAACGAGCCGACTGCGGCTGCGCTGGCCTACGGGATGGACAAGGCCAAGGGCGACCACACCGTGATCGTCTATGACCTGGGTGGCGGTACCTTCGACGTGTCGGTGATCGAGATCGCTGAAGTCGATGGCGAGCACCAGTTCGAAGTGTTGGCTACCAACGGCGACACCTTCCTCGGTGGTGAGGACTTCGACATTCGTCTGATCGATTACCTCGTCGACGAATTCAAGAAAGAAACCGGCATGAACCTCAAGGGTGACCCGCTGGCCATGCAGCGCCTGAAGGAAGCCGCAGAGAAGGCCAAGATCGAGCTGTCCTCGAGCCAGCAGACCGACGTCAACCTGCCGTATATCACTGCAGATGCCACCGGTCCGAAGCACCTGAACGTGAAGATCTCCCGCTCCAAGCTGGAGTCGCTGGTCGAGGATCTGGTGCAGCGCACCATCGAGCCTTGCCGTATCGCGCTGAAAGATGCTGGTGTCGACGTCGGTTCTATCAACGATGTGATTCTGGTCGGTGGTCAGACCCGCATGCCGCTGGTGCAGAAGCTGGTGACCGAGTTCTTCGGCAAGGAACCGCGCAAGGACGTCAACCCGGACGAAGCCGTTGCCATGGGCGCAGCCATTCAGGGCGCCGTTCTGGCTGGTGACGTCAAGGACGTACTGCTGCTCGACGTGTCCCCGCTGACCCTGGGTATCGAAACCATGGGCGGCGTGATGACTGCGCTGATCGAGAAGAACACCACCATCCCGACCAAGAAGTCGCAGGTGTTCTCCACTGCCGATGACAACCAGAGCGCCGTGACCATTCACGTGCTGCAAGGTGAGCGCAAGCAGGCCGCGCAGAACAAGTCGCTGGGCAAGTTCGACCTTGCCGAGATTCCGCCGGCTCCGCGTGGCGTGCCGCAAATCGAAGTGACCTTCGATATCGATGCCAACGGCATCCTGCACGTGTCCGCCAAGGACAAGGCCACTGGCAAGCAGCAGTCCATCGTGATCAAGGCCAACTCTGGTCTGTCCGATGACGAAATCGAGCGTATGGTGCGTGACGCCGAGGCCAACGCCGAGGAAGACCGCAAGTTCGAAGAGCTGGCCACCGCGCGTAACCAGGGCGATCAACTGGTGCATGCCACTCGCAAGATGCTCACCGAGGCGGGCGACAAGGCCACTGCCGACGAGAAGGCGGCCATCGAGAAAGCCATTGGCGAACTGGAAGTGGCTGTGAAAGGCGACGACAAGGAGGCCATCGAAGCCAAGATGAACGCGCTGTCCGAGGCCACCACGCCGCTGGCGCAGAAGATGTATGCCGAGCAGCCGCAGGGTGGTGCTGCCCAGGCTGACGCTGGCGACGCCAAGGATGCCGGTGACGACGTGGTCGACGCTGAGTTCGAAGAGGTCAAGGAGAACAAGTAAGGGATGCGGCCTGCTCGGCAGGCCGCCTCTTCTTTACGCTCCACCGTCGCTCGCGACGGGCAGGATTCGCCGCGCGGGAGCCTTCTCCCGCGTCGGCGTATCTGGAGCTCACGAATCTGAGAGTGCAGCACAACTATGGCAAAACGTGACTATTACGAGATCCTGGGGGTCGAGCGCGGCGCTAGTGAAGCCGAGCTGAAGAAGGCCTATCGGCGCCTGGCGATGAAATATCACCCGGACCGCAACCCGGACGACAAAGACGCCGAAGAGAAATTCAAGGAGGCCAACGAGGCCTACGAAGTACTTTCTGATGCGGCCAAGCGTTCGGCCTACGACCAATACGGCCACGCCGGGGTCGACCCGCAGATGGGTGGCGGCGGTGGCGCTGGTTTCGGCGGCGCCAACTTCTCCGATATCTTCGGTGACGTGTTCAGCGACTTCTTCGGCGGTGCTCGCGGCGGCTCGCGTGGCGGTGCCCAGCGCGGCTCGGATCTGCGCTACACCCTTGAGCTGGATCTGGAAGAAGCGGTGCGCGGCACCACCGTGACCATCCGTGTACCGACCCTGGTCGGTTGCAAGACCTGCGATGGCTCGGGTGCCAAGAAGGGCACCAGCCCGGTGACCTGTACTACGTGCGGTGGTATCGGTCAGGTGCGCATGCAGCAGGGTTTCTTCTCCGTGCAGCAGACCTGCCCGCGCTGTCATGGCAGCGGCAAGATGATCACCGACCCGTGCGGCAGCTGCCATGGCCAGGGGCGCGTGGAAGAGAGCAAGACCCTGTCGGTCAAGGTGCCGCCAGGTGTCGATACCGGTGACCGCATTCGCCTGTCTGGCGAGGGTGAGGCCGGCACGCATGGCGGCCCGGCCGGTGACCTGTATGTGGTGGTCAACGTCCGTGAACATGCGATCTTCCAGCGTGATGGCAAGCATCTGTACTGCGAAGTACCGATCAGCTTTGCCGATGCGGCACTGGGTGGCGAGCTGGAAGTGCCGACCCTCGATGGTCGGGTCAAGCTGAAGATCCCCGAAGGTACCCAGACTGGCAAACTGTTCCGCTTGCGCGGCAAGGGCGTGGCACCTGTTCGTGGTGGTGCGGCTGGTGATCTGATGTGCCGGGTGGCGGTGGAAACGCCGGTCAACCTGAACAAGCGTCAGCGCGAGCTGCTCGAGGAGTTCCGCAAGTCGCTGCAGGGTGACGATTCCCACTCGCCCAAGGCCAGTGGCTGGTTCGAAGGCGTGAAGCGCTTCTTCGGCGACGTTTAATCGCAACGCGCCCCGGTGGATGCCGGGGCGACAGCTTGGAGCTGATGTATGCAACGTATTGCAGTGATGGGCGCCGCCGGGCGTATGGGCAAGACCCTGATCGAGGCCGTCAGTCAGGCCGAGGGTGCCAAGCTCAGTGCCGCCATCGACCGTGCTGACAGCAGCCTGATCGGTGCAGATGCTGGTGAACTGGTCGGTCTGGGCAAGATCGGGGTAACCCTGGCGGGCGACCTGAGCGCCGTGATCG
The DNA here is from genome assembly GCF_003935465.1 of Pseudomonas sp. o96-267. Taxonomy (NCBI): domain Bacteria; kingdom Pseudomonadati; phylum Pseudomonadota; class Gammaproteobacteria; order Pseudomonadales; family Pseudomonadaceae; genus Pseudomonas; species Pseudomonas sp. o96-267. The sequence goes on along the minus strand of NZ_RHQP01000013.1, from coordinate 56,702 downwards.
ATGATTTCGACGTGCTGATCGACTTCACTCACCCGTCGGTGACGCTGAAGAATCTGGAAGTCTGCCGTCAGGCGGGCAAGGCCATGGTCATCGGCACCACGGGCTTCACGCCAGAAGAGAAACAGCAGCTCAGCGAAGCTGCCAGGCAGATCCCTATCGTTTTCGCCGCCAACTTCAGCGTCGGAGTCAACCTGTGCCTGAAGTTGCTCGATACTGCAGCTCGCGTATTGGGTGATGACGTGGATATCGAGATCATCGAAGCCCACCATCGGCACAAGGTCGATGCACCGTCCGGTACCGCACTGCGCATGGGCGAAGTGGTTGCCAATGCACTGGGGCGTGATCTGCAGAAGGTCGCCGTCTACGGCCGTGAAGGTCAGGCCGGTGCGCGTGAGCGTGAAACCATTGGCTTCGCCACCGTGCGTGCCGGTGACGTGGTGGGTGACCACACCGTGCTGTTCGCCGCCGATGGCGAGCGTGTCGAGATCACGCACAAGGCCTCCAGCCGCATGACTTTCGCCAAGGGCGCAGTGCGTTCTGCGCTGTGGCTGCAGCAGCGTTCGCCGGCGCTTTACGACATGCAGGACGTGTTGGGCCTGCGTTGATGCGAATGTGTGACTGAGGCGTCTTATCGGGTGGACCGAAAAAGGGTTTTCCTGTAAGCTTCCTGTTTTAGTGTGTCCACTAAAAGTTACGCAGAATGGCTCAAATAAAAAAGCGGGATGACCTTCACACGTCATCCCGCTTTTTTACAACCTGCGTTTGCTTCAAGCCTTGATCGAGACGGAGGTCTTCTTGACTAAGCCAGCCCCCAAACCTGCCATTTTGGCCCTTGCTGACGGCAGCATTTTTCGCGGCGATTCCATCGGGGCCGATGGCCAGACGATTGGAGAGGTGGTGTTCAACACCGCCATGACCGGCTATCAGGAAATCCTTACCGATCCATCCTATGCCCAGCAGATCGTTACCCTGACTTACCCGCACATCGGCAACACCGGCACCACGCCGGAAGATGCCGAGTCCAACCGCGTATGGGCCGCTGGCCTGATCATTCGTGACCTGCCGCTGATCTCCAGCAACTGGCGCGACAAGCAGCCGCTGGACGAGTACCTGAAAGCCAACGGCACCGTCGCCATCGCTGGTATCGATACTCGCCGCCTGACTCGCATCCTGCGCGAAAAAGGTTCGCAGAACGGCTGCATCCTGGTCGGTGACGACGCCACCGAAGAGAAAGCACTGGAACTGGCGCGCAGCTTCCCGGGCCTCAAGGGCATGGACCTGGCCAAGGTCGTCAGCTGCACCGAGCGCTACGAGTGGCGCGAAAGCACCTGGAATCTGAAGGACGATAGGCACCCGGAAATCCCGGCCAGCGAACTGCCTTATCATGTGGTCGCCTACGACTACGGCGTGAAGCTGAACATCCTGCGCATGCTGGTCGAGCGTGGCTGCCGTCTGACCGTGGTGCCGGCGCAAACTCCGGCCAGCGACGTGCTGGCGCTCAATCCTGATGGCGTGTTCCTGTCTAACGGCCCTGGCGATCCCGAGCCTTGCGACTACGCGATCCAGGCGATCAAGGACGTGCTGGAAACCGATATCCCGGTATTCGGCATCTGCCTCGGCCACCAGCTGCTGGCCCTGGCCTCTGGCGCCAAGACCCTGAAAATGGGCCATGGCCACCACGGTGCCAACCACCCGGTACAGGATCTCGACAGCGGCGTGGTGATGATCACCAGCCAGAACCACGGTTTCGCCGTGGACGAAAGCAGCCTGCCGAGCAATGTGCGCGCGATTCACAAGTCGCTGTTCGACGGCACCCTGCAGGGCATCGAGCGTACCGACAAGGACGCCTTCAGCTTCCAGGGTCACCCCGAGGCGAGCCCCGGCCCGCACGACGTGGCGCCGCTGTTCGACCGCTTCATCGAAGCCATGGCCAAGCGCCGTTAAGCCCCGCCGACTGACCCAAGGATTCGAGTAACCGCTATGCCAAAACGTACAGACATCAAAAGCATCCTGATCCTCGGTGCTGGCCCCATCGTCATCGGCCAGGCCTGTGAGTTCGACTACTCCGGCGCCCAGGCCTGCAAGGCGCTGAAGGAAGAAGGGTTCCGCGTCATCCTGGTGAACTCCAACCCGGCCACCATCATGACTGACCCGTCGATGGCCGACGCCACCTATATCGAGCCGATCAAGTGGGCCACCGTGGCCAAGATCATCGAGAAGGAGCGCCCCGACGCCCTGCTGCCGACCATGGGTGGCCAGACCGCACTGAACTGCGCGCTGGACCTGGAGCGTCACGGCGTGCTGGAAAAGTTCGGCGTCGAGATGATCGGTGCCAACGCCGACACCATCGACAAGGCTGAAGACCGTTCGCGCTTCGACAAGGCGATGAAAGACATCGGCCTGGCTTGCCCGGTATCCGGCATTGCCCACAGCATGGAAGACGCTTACGGCGTCCTTGAAAAAGTCGGCTTCCCGTGCATCATCCGTCCGTCCTTCACCATGGGTGGCACCGGTGGTGGTATCGCCTACAACCGGGAAGAGTTCGAGGAAATCTGCGCCCGTGGTCTCGACCTGTCGCCGACCAGCGAGCTGCTGATCGACGAGTCGCTGATCGGCTGGAAGGAATACGAGATGGAGGTGGTCCGTGACAAGAAGGACAACTGCATCATCGTCTGCTCCATCGAGAACTTCGATCCGATGGGCGTGCACACCGGTGACTCGATCACCGTTGCCCCTGCTCAGACGCTGACCGACAAGGAATACCAGATCCTGCGTAACGCCTCGCTGGCGGTACTGCGTGAGATCGGCGTGGAAACCGGTGGCTCCAACGTGCAGTTCGGCATCTGCCCGAACACCGGTCGTATGGTCGTCATCGAAATGAACCCGCGTGTATCGCGCAGCTCGGCGCTGGCCTCCAAGGCCACCGGCTTCCCGATCGCCAAAATCGCCGCCAAGCTGGCTGTCGGTTACACCCTCGACGAACTGAGCAACGACATCACTGGCGGTCGTACCCCGGCGTCGGTCGAGCCGGCCATCGACTATGTGGTAACCAAGGTTCCGCGCTTCGCCTTCGAGAAATTCCCGAAAGCCGACGCCCGCCTGACCACTCAGATGAAGTCCGTCGGTGAAGTCATGGCCATCGGCCGTACCTTCCAGGAATCCATGCAGAAAGCCTTGCGGGGCCTGGAGGTCGGCGTTGCCGGCTTCGATCCGAAGCTCGACCTGAACGACCCGGAGGCTGAAAGCACTCTGCGTCGCGAGCTGACCGTGCCCAGCGCCGATCGTATCTGGTATGTGGCTGATGCCTTCCGCGCCGGCAAGACCGTCGCCGAAGTGTTCGAGCTGACCCGTATCGACGAGTGGTTCCTGGTGCAGATCGAAGATCTGATCAAGGACGAGGCTACCGTCGAGACCCTGGGTCTGTCGGCCATCGACCGCGACCTGATGTTCAAGCTCAAGCGCAAGGGCTTCTCCGATGCGCGCCTGGCCAAGCTGCTGGGTGTTTCCGAGAAGAGCCTACGTGCTCATCGCCACAAGCTGAAAGTGCTGCCGGTGTACAAGCGTGTGGACACCTGCGCCGCCGAATTTGCCACCGACACCGCCTACATGTACTCGACCTACGAGGAAGAGTGCGAAGCCAATCCGTCGAGCCGCGAGAAAATCATGATTCTCGGTGGCGGCCCCAACCGTATCGGCCAAGGCATCGAGTTCGACTACTGCTGCGTGCACGCTGCGCTGGCCATGCGTGAAGACGGTTACGAGACCATCATGGTCAACTGCAACCCGGAAACCGTCTCCACCGACTACGACACCTCCGATCGCCTGTACTTCGAGCCGGTGACCCTGGAAGACGTGCTGGAAATCGTCCGTGTCGAGCAGCCGAAAGGCGTCATCGTCCAGTACGGCGGCCAGACCCCGCTGAAGATCTGCCGCGCCCTGGAAGAAGCGGGCGTACCGATCATCGGCACCAGCCCTGAGGCCATCGACCGCGCCGAAGACCGCGAGCGCTTCCAGCAGATGGTGCAGCGCCTGAACCTGCGTCAGCCGGCCAACGCCACTGCACGCAGCGAAGATGAAGCACTGGCTCTGTCGAAGAACATCGGTTACCCGATGGTGGTGCGTCCGTCCTACGTACTGGGCGGCCGGGCGATGGAAATCGTCTACCAGGAAGAAGAACTCAAACGCTACATGCGCGAAGCGGTGAAGGTCTCCAACGACAGCCCGGTGCTGCTCGATCGCTTCCTCAACTGCGCCATCGAGGTGGACGTGGATGCGGTGTGCGACGGCGAGACCGTGGTGATCGGTGCGATCATGCAGCACATCGAACAGGCTGGCGTGCACTCCGGTGACTCCGCTTGCTCGTTGCCGCCGTACTCGCTGCCGATGCACATCCAGGACGAGATTCGCGAGCAGGTCAAGAAAATGGCCCTGGAGCTCGGCGTGGTCGGCCTGATGAACGTACAGATGGCTGTGCAGGGCGAGGACATATACGTCATCGAGGTGAACCCGCGCGCCTCGCGTACCGTGCCGTTCGTCTCCAAGTGCGTGGGCGAGTCCCTGGCCAAGGTGGCTGCTCGCGTCATGGCCGGCAAGAGCCTGGCCGAGGCCGGTTACAGCGAGGAAATCATCCCGCCGTTCTTCAGCGTCAAGGAAGCGGTGTTCCCCTTCGCCAAGTTCCCGGGTGTCGACCCGATCCTCGGCCCAGAGATGAAGTCCACCGGTGAGGTCATGGGTGTCGGTGACACCTTCGGCGAAGCCTTCGCCAAGGCTCAGTTGGGCGCCAGCGAAATCCTGCCGAACTCCGGTTGCGCGTTCATCAGCGTGCGTGAAGATGACAAGCCGGAAGCCGTTCAGGTCGCACGTGATCTGGTCGCACTGGGCTTCGAGGTGGTTGCCACTGCCGGTACCGCCAAGGTGATCGAGGCTGCCGGCCTGCCGGTACGCCGCGTGAACAAGGTGACCGAAGGCCGTCCGCACGTGGTCGACATGATCAAGAACGATGAAGTTACTCTGATCATCAATACCACCGAGGGGCGTCAGTCGATTGCTGACTCCTACTCGATCCGTCGTAACGCCCTGCAGCACAAGATCTACTGCACCACCACCATCGCGGCTGGTCAGGCGGTCTGTGAAGCGCTCAAGTTCGGTCCCGAGAAGACCGTGCGCCGGCTGCAGGATCTGCATGCAGGAATCAAGGCATGAACAAGTACCCCATGACCGTCCAGGGCGCTCGCGCCCTGGAAGAAGAGCTGGCGCACCTGACCAAGGTGGTGCGTCCGAAACTCAGCCAGGACATCGGTGAAGCCCGCGAGCTGGGCGATCTCAAGGAAAACGCCGAATACCATGCCGCGCGCGAGCAGCAGGGCATGGTCGAGGCGCGTGTGCGTGATATCGAAGGCCGTCTGCAGAACGCAGTGATCATCGACGTCACCAGCATCGAGCACACCGGCAAGGTGATCTTCGGCACCACGGTGGAAATCGCCAACGTCGAGACCGACGAAAGCGTGACCTACCAGATCGTTGGCGAAGACGAAGCTGACATCAAGCAGCGCAAGATCTCCGTCGGCTCACCTATCGCTCGTGCCCTGATCGGCAAGAGCGAGGGGGATGTGGTGGCGGTGCAGACCCCCAGCGGCCTGATCGAGTACGAGATTGTCGAAGTCCGTCATATCTAAACCGCAACAACCGTCGCGGGCGGCTGCCGTCAGTTGGCAGCTGGCCCAGACCCTCTGGGTTGGCGGTTTGTGGTTGCTGCAATTCGTCATCCTGCCAGCTATCGGTCAGGTTGGGCTGGCGCCGCTGCTGGTGCAGGAGATAGCCACGCGGCTGGTGCCGCTACTGGTCGGTCTGACAGCGGTATGCGTTGCGCTGCAGGCTTTTGCCTTGCTGCGAAGTGAGGGTCTGTCGAGTTTGTTGCGGGATATGCGTGGGCAACTGCTGCTGACCGTTGCGGCCATGGCCCTGAGCTACTTCGCTGTGTTGCAGTACTGGCCTGAGGTCGAGTACTGGTTGCGCTTCAGCTATCTGGTGATGGCATTTTGTGGGCTGTTGCTGGTGCTGCAGCCCGTGCCTGGGGCGCCGGTCAGGCGCTAACGACGCGTTCAGGCGCGAATTCATTCGCGATCAGGGCACGCCGTGCTTGCCCGTGATCGCGATGGAAGTGCCTCAACCCTGGTAACGAATGACGTTGGACAGGTTGCGATTCGGCTTGGGGTTCTTGCGATAGAGCAGGGCGACCTTGCCAATCGACTGGACCAGTTCAGCGCGTCCGCTCTCGCACAGGGCTACAATGGCGGCCTGGCGATCCTCGCGTTCGGTGAGGCGCAGTTGTACCTTGATCAGCTCGTGATCGTTCAGGGCGCGGTCCAACTCGGCCAGCACGCCCTCGGTCAAACCATTGTCAGCCACGATCAATACAGGTTTCAGGTGGTGGCCGATAGATTTGAATTGTTTCTTCTGCTCTTGAGTGAGCGGCATAATCGTTAGTACCTAATTCGGTCTGGAAAACGGCGCCTATCTTACCCGAGCCCGCGCAGTTATTCATGACCCGTTGAGTCAGAGGTTTCAGTGGCACGTTCCAAGACCAGCCAGCGTTGGCTGAAAGAACATTTCGACGATCCCTACGTGAAGATGGCGCAGAAGGACGGCTATCGTTCGCGCGCCAGCTACAAGTTGCTGGAAATCCAGGAGAAGGATCGCATCCTGCGCCCAGGCATGACCGTAGTCGATCTCGGCGCGGCACCGGGCGGTTGGTCGCAGGTCACCAGTCGGGTGATCGGTGACAAAGGGCGGTTGATCGCTTCCGACATCCTGGAGATGGACAGCATCCCTGATGTCACCTTCATTCAGGGTGACTTCACCGATGACGCGGTCTTCGCGCAGATTCTCGAGGCCATCGGTGAAAATCCGGTGGACCTTGTTATTTCCGATATGGCCCCCAATATGAGTGGGGTAAGAACCGCCGATCAGGCGCGCGCCATGTATCTGTGCGAGCTGGCGCTGGATCTGGCCGGGCGTGTATTGCGTCCGGGCGGTGATTTTCTGATCAAGATCTTCCAGGGCGAAGGTTTCGACGCTTATCACAAGCAGGTGCGTGAGACGTTCGACAAGGTGCAGATGCGCAAGCCGCTGTCCTCGCGTGATCGCTCCCGTGAACAATATCTGCTGGCGCGTGGCTTTCGCGGGGTGTGATTGAAACTGGTATCGACCATGTCGGTCTCAGTGGCAGAAACCTCATAAAGGGTTACAGACGGCGCCTGCGGGATGCGGGCGTTTGGTGTAAGTTAGTCGGTATATCATTGGTCGTCATGGGAAGCCCGCTTCGCCACGAGGCCTGCTTCAGAGGGTAGCTAATTGAACGACATGGCAAAGAATCTGATCCTGTGGCTGATCATCGCGGCGGTGCTGGTTACCGTGATGAACAACTTCTCCAGTCCGAGCGAGCCGCAGACCCTGAGCTACTCGCAATTCATCGAGCAGGTGAAGGAAGGGCGCGTCGAGCGCGTCACTGTCGACGGCTATGTGATCACTGGTAAGCGTACCGATGGCGAAGGCTTCAAGACCATTCGTCCGGCGATCCAGGACGGCGGCCTGATTGGCGACCTGATCGACAACAACGTGGTCATCGAAGGCAAGCAGCCGGAGCAGCAGAGCATCTGGACTCAACTGCTGGTAGCAAGCTTCCCGATCCTGGTGATCATCGCCGTATTCATGTTCTTCATGCGTCAGATGCAAGGCGGGGCCGGCGGCAAGGGTGGTCCGATGAGCTTTGGTAAGTCCAAGGCGCGCCTGCTCTCCGAGGATCAGGTCAAGACCACCTTTGCTGACGTTGCTGGTTGCGACGAGGCCAAGGAAGAAGTCAGCGAGTTGGTGGAATTCCTCCGCGATCCAGGCAAGTTCCAGCGTCTGGGCGGTCGTATCCCGCGTGGCGTGCTGATGGTCGGCTCGCCAGGTACCGGCAAGACCTTGCTGGCCAAGGCCGTGGCCGGCGAAGCGAAAGTGCCGTTTTTCACCATTTCCGGTTCCGACTTCGTCGAGATGTTCGTGGGTGTGGGTGCTTCCCGCGTTCGCGATATGTTCGATCAGGCCAAGAAGCACGCCCCTTGCATCATCTTCATCGACGAGATCGACGCTGTTGGTCGCCACCGTGGCGCCGGTATGGGCGGCGGTCATGACGAGCGTGAGCAGACTCTCAACCAATTGCTGGTGGAGATGGACGGCTTCGAAATGAACGACGGCATTATCGTCATTGCTGCCACCAACCGTCCGGACGTTCTCGACCCTGCGCTTCTGCGTCCTGGTCGCTTCGACCGTCAGGTGGTCGTGGGCCTGCCTGATATCCGCGGTCGCGAGCAGATTCTGAAAGTGCACATGCGCAAAGTGCCGATGGGCGACGACGTCAATCCGGCGGTCATCGCGCGCGGTACTCCGGGCTTCTCCGGTGCTGATCTGGCCAACCTGGTCAACGAAGCTTCTCTGTTCGCTGCTCGTGCCGGTAAGCGCCTGGTAGAAATGAAGGAGTTCGAGCTGGCCAAGGACAAGATCATGATGGGCGCAGAGCGCAAGACCATGGTCATGTCCGACAAGGAGAAGCTCAATACTGCGTTCCACGAGGCGGGGCACGCCATCGTCGGTCGCCTGGTTCCCGAGCATGATCCTGTCTACAAGGTTTCCATCATTCCGCGCGGTCGTGCCTTGGGTGTGACCATGTTCCTGCCGGAAGAAGATCGTTACAGCCTCAGCAAGCGCGCCTTGATCAGCCAGATCTGCTCGCTGTTCGGTGGCCGTATCGCCGAAGAGATGACCTTGGGCTTCGATGGTGTCACCACGGGCGCTTCGAACGACATCATGCGCGCCACCCAGCTGGCCAAGAACATGGTCACCAAGTGGGGCCTGTCCGAGAAACTGGGCCCGCTGATGTATGCGGAGGAAGAAGGTGAAGTCTTCCTGGGTCGTAGCATGGGTAGCCAGGCCAGCAATGTGTCCGGTGAGACTGCCAAGCAGATCGACGAGGAAGTGCGCCGTATCATCGATGAATGCTACGCCACGGCCAAGAAGCTGCTGGTAGAGAACCGTGACAAGCTCGATGCCATGGCCGAAGCGTTGATGAAATATGAAACCATCGACGCTGAGCAGATCGATGACATCATGAATGGTCGCGAGCCCCGTGAGCCGCGCGGCTGGGGTGGTGGTGACGACTCTGGTGCTCCGCAGGCCAAAGTCGACGAGCCAGACCGCTCTGAAAAGCCCATTGGTGGGCCGGCGGCCGAGCACTAAGGTTTCATATGTCTCAAGCGCAACACCCGAGCCGGCTACCCTGTGGTAGCCGGCTTCTTGATTTGTCCCGTCCGCAGGTGATGGGCATTCTCAATGTCACTCCTGATTCTTTTTCCGACGGTGGGCGTTTTACGGCGCGCGACGCCGCACTGCGTCATGCCGAGCAGATGGTCGCAGCAGGTGCGACGCTGATCGATATCGGTGGTGAGTCCACCCGTCCTGGGGCGCGAAGCGTTTCGCCTACCGAGGAGCTGGAGCGGGTTGCGCCAGTTGTCGAAGCCATCGCTCGTGAGCTCGACGTGATCATTTCCGTGGATACCTCGACGCCTGCAGTCATGCGTGAGACGGCAAGGCTGGGCGCGGGGCTGATCAATGATGTGCGCTCGCTGCAGCGTGATGGTGCTCTTGATGCGGCGGCAGATACCGGTCTGCCGGTTTGTCTGATGCATATGCGCGGCGAGCCCGGCAACATGCAGGATGATCCGCAGTATTCGGACATCGTCTCAGAGGTGCATGATTTTCTCGTCGAGCGCATGGCCGCCTGCGCGACGGCCGGTATTCCCGCCGAGCGGATCCTGCTCGATCCGGGCTTTGGTTTTGCCAAGACCCTGGAGCACAATCTCGCCCTGTTCAAGCGCATGGGCGAACTCTCTGCGTTGGGGCGGCCCTTGCTGGTTGGTGTTTCGCGCAAGAGCATGATTGGTAAGGTGCTCGGTCACGAGGTTGGCGATCGCCTGTACGGTAGCTTGGCATTGGCGGCCCTGGCATTGACCAAGGGCGCACATATTTTGCGTGTGCACGATGTCGCCGAAACGGTGGATGTGGTGCGCATGATCGCTGCGGTTGAAGCGGCGCAATAACAAGGAAAGCGTTATGGCTAGAAAGTACTTCGGTACCGACGGTATTCGTGGGCGTGTCGGTCAATTCCCGATCACCCCGGATTTCATGCTCAAGCTCGGCTGGGCCGCTGGCATGGCGTTTCGCAAGCAGGGTAAGTGCCGCATTCTGATCGGCAAAGACACACGTATCTCTGGCTACATGTTCGAGTCTGCCCTGGAGGCGGGGCTCGCTGCTGCAGGGGCTGACGTGCAACTGCTCGGGCCGATGCCGACGCCGGCCATCGCCTACCTGACACGTACTTTCCAGGCTGATGCCGGTATCGTCATCAGTGCTTCGCACAATCCGCATGACGATAACGGCATCAAATTCTTTTCCGGCGAAGGCACCAAGCTTCCGGATGATGTCGAGCTGATGATCGAAGAGTTGCTCGACCAGCCGATGACCGTGGTTGAGTCTGCCGGGATCGGTAAGGCTTCGCGAATCAACGACGCTTCGGGGCGCTATATCGAGTTCTGCAAGGGCAGCGTGCCCAGTGGCACCAGCTTCAAGGGGCTGAAGATCGTCCTCGATTGCGCTCATGGTGCTGCCTACAAGGTGGCGCCGAGTGTATTCCGCGAGCTGGGTGCAGAGGTTCGGGTTATTTCGGCTCAGCCCGATGGGCTCAATATCAATGATGCTTGTGGCTCTACGCACATCGCGGCGTTGCAGGCTGAAGTGGTCGCACAGCAGGCGGACCTGGGTATTGCCTTCGATGGCGATGCTGATCGTGTGCTGATGGTCGATCAGTACGGTGCGGTGGTCGACGGTGACGAGCTGTTGTTCATCATTGCGCGAGACCTGCAGGAGCGTGATCGTCTGCGCGGCGGTGTGGTCGGCACGTTGATGAGCAACCTGGGGCTGGAGCTGGCGCTGGCAGATCTGAACATCCCATTCGTTCGCGCCAATGTGGGCGATCGCTATGTGATCGCTGAATTGCTGGCGCGCAATTGGCAACTTGGGGGCGAGAACTCTGGGCACCTGGTGTGCTTCCAGCACACCACCACCGGCGATGCGATCATTGCAGCTCTGCAGGTGCTGATGGCACTCAAGCGTCGTGGTCAGAGTCTGGTCGAGGCGCGCAGCGATCTGAGAAAATGCCCGCAGGTATTGGTCAATGTGCGGTTTTCCGGTGCGCTCGACCCGCTCGAGCATCCGTCCGTTAAAGAGGCTTGCGCGCGTGTGACCGAGAGCATGGCAGGGCGCGGTCGCGTACTGCTACGCAAATCCGGCACCGAGCCATTGGTGCGGGTAATGGTCGAGGGTGACGAGGAAAGCTCGGTTCGCGGCTATGCCGATGAATTGGCTAAGATTGTTGCCGAAGTCTGTGCTTGATTGAGCTTGCTACCGAGGGTGCTCTTGGGTAACATCTGCGCCCTCTTTGATCGACGAGGCAAAACATGCGTCGCACCTTAGTCGCCGGTAACTGGAAAATGCACGGTACCCGCGCAAGCGTCGCAGAGCTGATCGAAGGGTTGCGTCAGCAGGTACTGCCTGCGGATGTAGAGGTTGCAGTGTTTCCTTCCAGTCTGCATATCGCTCAGGTCGTCGAAGGCCTGAATGGTAAGGCGGTGAAGATTGGGGCACAGGATTGCGCGGCGCAAGTTGAGCAGGGCGCCTTGACCGGTGAGCTGGCAGTCAGTCAGTTGGTCGATGGTGGTTGTGAGCTGGTGCTGGTTGGTCACTCGGAGCGTCGCCTGATTCTGGGTGAAAGCGATGAAGTGGTCGCACACAAGTTTGCAGCGGTACAGGCTGCAGGTTTGACTCCCGTGCTCTGTGTTGGTGAAACCCGCGAGCAACGTGAAGCGAATGCAACGCTGGGTGTGGTGGGTGGCCAGTTGGCTGCAGTGATCGATGCGCTAGGTGTCGATGCGCTGAAAAACGCCGTAGTGGCCTATGAGCCTGTGTGGGCCATTGGCACCGGGTTGACCGCTACGCCTGAGCAAGCTCAGGAAGTGCATGCGGCGATCCGCGCGCAAGTTGCGCAGCTCGATGCTGGTGTCGCGAGTGAGTTGAGAATTCTTTATGGCGGCAGTGTAAAGGCCGCCAGTGCTGTCGAGTTGTTCGGCATGCGGGATATCGATGGGGGGCTCGTAGGTGGTGCCTCTCTGAATGCGGATGAATTCGGTGCGATCTGTCGCGCTGCAGGAAACTGAAGAATGCTGGAAACAGTCATTGTTGTTTTGCACCTGATGGGTGCGATCGGGATTGTAGCGCTGGTACTGTTGCAGCAGGGTAAGGGCGCTGACGCAGGTGCGTCGTTCGGTTCGGGTGCTTCGGCAACTGTATTCGGAAGCCAAGGTTCCTCTACCTTTCTGAGTAAGTTTACTGGTATACTCGCCGCGGCTTTTTTCATTACCAGCTTGGGTTTAGCGTACTTTGCTAAAGAAAAAGCTGATGCACTGACTCAGGTTGGTCTGCCAGATCCAGCGGTTCTGGAAGTTCAACAAAAACCGGCTGTCGAAGACGTGCCGGTGCTCGAAGAGCAAGCTCCAGCGTCTGATGCTTCGGACGTGCCGGAGGCTCCAGAGCAGTAACAGTTTTGCCGAGGTGGTGGAATTGGTAGACACGCTACCTTGAGGTGGTAGTGGCCATAGGCTGTAGGGGTTCGAGTCCCCTCCTCGGTACCATACTCAAGAAAGCCCGCAGTTCGCGGGCTTTCTTGTTGCTGGAGTGTTTGGTTGACCCTCGCCAGGGGGTGGCCGTATAATTCCGGCCCAGCTTTGACGCGGGGTGGAGCAGTCTGGTAGCTCGTCGGGCTCATAACCCGAAGGTCGTAGGTTCAAATCCTGCCCCCGCAACCAGTTTCAGCAGGCCCCTTTTCAGGGGCTTTTTGTTAGCTGAAAGACAGTGTCCGTTGGTATTCACGGCGGATTGAAGGGATGGGCGTTTCGCCCATTTTTTATTTGCACAGCATGCACGAGGGCCGTTAAGTGTCGAGCAAGCTAGAACAGTTGCAGGCCTTGTTGGCCCCAGTAATCGAGGCGCTCGGTTACCAATGTTGGGGCATCGAGTTCCTGTCGCAGGGGCGTCATTCGCTGCTGCGTGTCTATATCGATAAAGCCGATGGCATCCTCATCGATGATTGTGAAATCGTCAGCCGTCAGCTCAGTGGTGTACTCGATGTCGAGGATCCGATTACCTCGGAGTACACACTGGAAGTTTCTTCTCCTGGCATGGATCGTCCGTTGTTCACCATCGAACAGTTTGCGACGCATGCCGGTGAACAGGTGAAGATCAAGCTGCGTTCGCCTTTCGACGGGCGTCGTAACTTCCAAGGCCTCCTTCGCGGTGTGGAGGAGCAGGACGTGGTAGTTCAGGTGGATGACCACGAGTATCTGTTGCCGATCGACCTGATCGACAAGGCCAATATCATCCCCCGATTTGATTGATATGCGGATTTTGTGGCGCTGCTGAACTGCCGATTTTCGGCGCAGCGCGAGCGACACAGATGGCGCGAAGGTAGCGCGGCAGCTCACGACGATAGCGCCAATGGCGTGAACGTGACGCGGACTGCGCAGAACCAATGGATTGCGAAAGGCGAGGCGTACGATGAGCAAAGAAGTACTGCTGGTTGTTGAGTCGGTATCCAACGAAAAGGGTGTACCGGCCGGCGTGATTTTCGAGGCGCTGGAGCTGGCTCTGGCGACCGCCACCAAGAAACGTTTCGAGGACGAGGTCGACCTGCGAGTGTCGATCAACCGTCAGAACGGTAGCTACGAAACTTTCCGGCGCTGGACCGTGGTCGACGAGTCCGAGTTCGAGGACCCTGCCTACCAGGTGACCGAGGATATGCCGCAGGCCGTTGAGGCCAACGCCAAGATCGGTACCGTGCTCGAAGAGAAGGTCGATTCCATCGAGTTCGGCCGCATCGCCGCGCAAACCGCCAAGCAGGTCATCGTGCAGAAAGTGCGCGAGGCCGAGCGTGCCCAGGTGGTAGACGCCTACCGCGAGCGCCTGGGTGAGATCATCTCCGGCACCGTGAAGAAGGTCACCCGCGACAACGTCATCGTTGACCTGGGTAACAACGCCGAGGCGCTGCTGGCTCGTGAAGACATCATCCCACGCGAGACTTTCCGCGTCGGTGTGCGTCTGCGTGCCCTGCTCAAGGAAATTCGTACCGAGAACCGCGGCCCGCAGCTGATCCTGTCGCGTACCGCTCCGGAAATGCTGATCGAGCTGTTCCGCATCGAAGTACCGGAAATCGCCGAAGGGCTGATCGACGTCAAGGCCGCCTCCCGTGATCCGGGTTCGCGCGCCAAGATCGCCGTGCGCTCCAAGGACAAGCGTATCGACCCGCAGGGTGCCTGCATCGGTATGCGTGGTTCGCGCGTCCAGGCCGTTTCCGGCGAGCTGGGCGGTGAGCGCGTCGATATCGTGCTGTGGGACGACAACCCCGCGCAGTTCGTCATCAATGCCATGTCGCCGGCTGAAGTGGCTGCGATCATCGTCGATGAAGATGCCCATGCCATGGACATCGCCGTTGGCGAAGACAACCTGGCCCAGGCCATTGGTCGTGGCGGTCAGAACGTGCGTCTTGCCAGTCAATTGACCGGCTGGACCCTGAACGTGATGACCGAAGCGGACATTCAGGCCAAGCAACAGGCAGAAACCGGCGACATCATGCAGTCCTTCATCGACGAGCTGGAAGTCGACGAAGAGCTGGCACAAGTCCTGGTTGAAGAGGGTTTCACCAGTCTCGAAGAGATTGCCTACGTACCCATGGAAGAAATGCTCAGTATCGACGGCTTCGACGAGGAGATCGTCAATGAGCTGCGTGCACGGGCCAAGGATCGTCTGCTGACCAAGGCGATCGCCAACGAGGAGAAGTTGGCCGATGCCCATCCGGCAGATGATTTGCTGGAACTGGAAGGCATGGACAAGGCGCTGGCTCTGGAGCTTGCGCTGCGCGGCGTGATTACCCGTGAAGACCTGGCCGAGCAGTCGATTGACGACCTGCTCGACATCGACGGCATCGACGAAGAGCGTGCCGGCAAGCTGATCATGGCCGCCCGAGCCCATTGGTTCGAATAAGCGGTTGCGGCCTGAGGAGAAAGATGCATGACGCAAGTCACGGTGAAAGAACTGGCCACAGTGGTCGACACCCCGGTTGAGCGCCTGCTGCAGCAGATGCGTGAAGCTGGCCTGTCCCACGACAGTGCCGAACAAGTAGTGACCGATAGTGAGAAACAGGCCCTGCTGGCCCATCTCAAGAGCAGTCACGGCGATAAGGTCGAAGAGCCGCGCAAGATCACCTTGCAACGCAAGACCACCAGCACGCTGCGCGTTGCTGGTAGCAAGACCATCAGTGTTGAAGTGCGCAAGAAGAAAACCTTCGTCAAGCGCAGCCCGGAAGAGCTCGAAGCCGAGAAGCAGCGTGAGCTGGAAGCTCAGCAGGCAGTTGCCGAGGCCGAGCGCCTGAAGGTCGAGGAAGAAGCCAAGCGCAAGGCCGAAGAAGAAGCCAAGCGCCAGGCTGCCAGTGCCCCTGACGATACTGCCGCACCTGCTGCCGCGCCGACGCCTGTCAGCGAGCCGCTGGTTGTCGCTCCGGTCGTCGAAGTCGAGCGCAAGAAAGAAGAAGTGCGTCGCCCCGAGAAGGCACGCTCTGATGAAGACGAGCGTCGCGATCGCAAGCACACCCAGCATCGCCCCGCGACCAAGGAGAAGGCGCCGGCTCCGCGCGTCGCTCCGCGTAGCGTCGATGAAGAAAGCGACGGTTTCCGTCGTGGTGGCCGCGGCAAGTCGAAGATGAAGAAGCGCAACCAGCATGGCTTCCAGGCTCCGGCCGGTCCGGTGGTGCGTGAAGTGGCCATTGGCGAAACCATCACGGTGGGCGATCTGGCTCAGCAGATGTCGGTCAAGGCCGCCGAAGTCATCAAGTTCATGTTCAAGATGGGCACCCCGGCCACCATCAACCAGGTGCTGGATCAGGAAACTGCCCAACTGATCGCCGAAGAGTTGGGCCACAAGGTCAAGCTGGTCAGCGATACCGCCCTGGAAGATTCCCTGGCCGAGTCGCTGAAGTTCGAAGGTGAGGCCGTATCCCGTGCTCCAGTCGTGACCGTAATGGGCCATGTTGACCACGGTAAGACCTCGCTGCTCGACTACATTCGTCGCGCCAAGGTGGCTTCCGGTGAGGCGGGTGGCATCACCCAGCATATCGGTGCTTACCACGTGGAAACCGAGCGTGGCATGGTCACCTTCCTCGACACCCCCGGTCACGCCGCGTTTACCGCCATGCGTGCACGCGGTGCCAAGGCGACCGACATCGTCATCCTGGTCGTCGCAGCTGACGACGGCGTGATGCCGCAAACTCAGGAAGCCGTACAGCATGCGAAAGCGGCTGGTGTGCCGATCGTGGTTGCAGTGAACAAGATGGACAAGCCGGAAGCCAATCCGGACAACATCAAGAACGGCCTAGCCGCACTGGATGTGATTCCGGAAGAGTGGGGTGGCGACGCGCCATTCGTACCGGTTTCCGCCAAGGCCGGTACCGGTATCGACGAGTTGCTCGAGGCTGTGCTGCTGCAGGCTGAAGTCCTCGAGCTGAAAGCCACTCCGTCGGCCCCGGGTCGTGGTGTGGTGGTCGAATCGCGTCTGGACAAGGGCCGTGGCCCGGTAGCCACCGTGCTGGTTCAGGACGGTACCCTGCGTCAGGGCGACATGGTGCTGGTCGGCGTCAACTATGGCCGCGTGCGCGCCATGCTCGACGAGAACGGCAAGCCGATCAAGGAAGCAGGTCCGTCCATTCCGGTCGAGATTCTCGGCCTCGATGGTACGCCGGATGCCGGTGACGACATGACCGTGGTCGCCGACGAGAAGAAGGCCCGCGAAGTTGCCCTGTTCCGTCAAGGCAAGTTCCGCGAGGTCAAGCTGGCCCGTGCTCACGCCGGCAAGCTGGAAAACATCTTCGAGAACATGGGCCAGGAAGAGAAGAAAACCCTCAACATCGTGCTCAAGTCCGATGTGCGTGGTTCTCTGGAAGCCCTGCAAGGCTCGCTCAGCACCCTGGGCAACGACGAAGTGCAAGTGCGCGTGGTCGGTGGCGGCGTCGGTGGTATCACCGAGTCCGATGCCAACCTGGCGCTGGCTTCGAACGCCGTACTGTTCGGCTTCAACGTCCGTGCTGACGCTGGTGCGCGTAAGATCGTCGAGGCTGAAGGCCTGGACATGCGCTACTACAACGTCATTTACGACATCATCGAAGACGTCAAGAAGGCGCTCACCGGTATGCTCGGCAGCGATGTTCGCGAGAACATTCTGGGCACCGCCGAAGTGCGTGACGTATTCCGTTCGCCGAAGTTTGGCGCGGTTGCCGGTTGCATGGTCATCGAAGGTACCGTCTACCGCAACCGTCCGATCCGCGTGCTGCGTGAAGACGTGGTGATCTTCGAAGGTGAGCTGGAATCGCTGCGTCGCTTCAAGGACGACGTCGCCGAAGTGCGTAACGGCATGGAGTGCGGTATCGCGGTGAAGAGCTACAACGACGTCAAGGTCGGCGACAAGATCGAAGTGTTCGAGAAAGTCCAGGTGGCTCGCAGCCTGTAATCGCGAGTCGCAACACGCAACGCCCGGCCCCGCATTCGCGCGGCCGGGCGTTTGCCGCTTTTGAGTCCGCTGGCGAACAGACAGCGGACGAAGTAAAGGTAAGTAGAAAATGGCCAAAGATTACAGCCGTACCCAGCGTATCGGCGACCAGATGCAACGCGAACTGGCCCAGCTTATTCGGCGTGAGGTCAAGGATCCGCGTCTGGGGCTGGTGACTATCACCGCAGTCGACGTCAGTCGTGATATCGGTCACGCCAAGGTCTTCATCACCGTCATGGGGCAGGATGATGCCGAGGCGATCAAAGAGAGCCTCAAGGTACTCAACGACGCAGCCGGTTTCCTGCGCATGCAGCTGGGCAAGGCGATGAAGCTGCGCAGCGTGCCACAGCTGCACTTCCACTACGACGAGAGCGTCCAGCGCGGTGCTCACCTGTCGGCACTGATCGAGCGTGCCGTGGCGGAAGATCGTCTGCACGACGACACCGCGGGTTCCAAGGAGTAAGGCGTGGCGCAGGTCAAACGTATTCGCCGCAAGGTCGACGGCATCATCCTGCTCGACAAGCCGCACGGTTTCACCTCCAACGCCGCGCTGCAGAAGGTGCGTTGGCTGCTCAATGCCGAGAAGGCCGGTCACACCGGTAGCCTCGACCCGTTGGCCACTGGTGTGCTGCCGCTGTGTTTCGGTGAGGCGACCAAGTTCTCCCAGTATCTGCTCGACGCTGACAAGGGCTACGAGACCGTCGCTCAGTTGGGTGTCACCACCACCACTGGTGATGCCGAAGGCGATGTTATCGAACGGCGCCCGGTGACCGTCGGTCGCGCCGAGATTGAGGCGCTGTTGCCGCGTTTTCGCGGTGAAATCAAACAGATACCGCCAATGTACTCGGCCTTGAAGAAGGGCGGTCAGCCACTCTACAAGCTGGCTCGTGCGGGTGAAGTAGTGGAGCGCGAAGCGCGTTCTGTTACTATTGCGCGCCTGGAACTGCTGGCCTGCGAAGGCGAGCAGGCCCGTCTGGCGGTTGATTGCAGCAAAGGCACCTATATTCGTACGCTGGTCGAGGATCTCGGCCAGTTGCTCGGCTGCGGTGCACATGTCGCCGAGTTGCGCCGTACCAAGGCCGGCCCGTTCGATCTGACGCGTACCGTGACGCTGGAAGAACTGGAGGCCGCACACGCCGAAGGTGGTAACGAGGCGCTGGATCGCTTCCTGCTACCGGCCGATAGCGGTCTGCAGGACTGGCCGCTGCTGCAGTTCTCCGAGCACAGTGCGTTCTACTGGTTGCAAGGGCAGCCAGTGCGAGCGCCGGAAGCACCGAAGTTCGGCATGGTGCGGGTGCAGGATCACAATGGTCGCTTCATCGGCATCGGTGAAGTGAGTGACGATGGGCGTATCGCCCCGCGTCGATTGATTTATACCGGTGCGTAGCACCGAACGGTTCGGCCGAGATGGCTGAAAGCCTGATGCTGACGACGTCGTCATCAGGTGCTGCGAGGGTGGCTGTTAGTAGGCACGGTCATACCTCTTTTTAAAACACGGGAAGCGATTCCCGGCCTATTGAGACTGCTTCGGCAGTTTCCAGATGAGAGGAAGCCAACATGGCACTCAGCGTTGAAGAAAAAGCCCAGATCGTTAACGACTACAAGCAAGCTGAAGGCGATACCGGTAGCCCGGAAGTGCAGGTTGCCCTGCTGACCGCCAACATCAACAAGCTGCAAGGTCACTTCAAGGCCAACGGTAAGGATCACCACAGCCGTCGTGGTCTGATCCGTATGGTTAACCAGCGTCGTAAGCTGCTGGACTACCTGAAGGGTAAAGACACCAGTCGTTACAGCGCCCTGATCGGTCGCCTGGGCCTGCGTCGTTAATAGGCGCGAGCTGCACAAGTTGGAAGCTGGGAGTTCGGCGTCGCGAGTGGGGAGTGATCCTCACCTCGTGGCGCTGGGCTTCCAGCTTTTGGCTTTTCGAGGGATGCACCGGGTCCGACTCCCGCGCTTCTTTCCAATTTCCCCCAAGGCAACAAAGAGAAGGAAAACACCGTGAACCCGGTAATCAAGAAATTCCAGTTCGGTCAGTCGACCGTTACCCTCGAGACTGGCCGTATCGCCCGTCAAGCCTCCGGCGCAGTGCTGGTCACCGTTGACGACGACGTCAGCGTGCTGGTCGCCGTAACCGGCGCCAAGACTGCCGACCCAAGCAAGGGCTTCTTCCCGCTGTCCGTGCACTACCAGGAAAAGACCTACGCTGCCGGCAAGATCCCGGGTGGTTTCTTCAAGCGTGAAGCGCGTCCTTCCGAGAAAGAAACCCTGACCTCGCGTCTGATCGACCGTCCGATCCGCCCGCTGTTCCCGGAAGGTTTCCAGAACGAAGTGCAGGTCATCTGCACCGTGGTTTCCACCAGCAAGAAGACCGATCCGGACATCGCTGCGATGATCGGTACCTCGGCCGCTCTGGCTATCTCCGGTATCCCGTTCAACGGCCCGATCGGTGCCGCGCGCGTCGCCTTCCATCCGGAAACTGGCTACCTGCTGAACCCGAATTACGAGCAACTCAAGGCCTCCAGCCTGGACATGGTCGTGGCCGGCACCAAGGACGCCGTGCTGATGGTCGAATCGGAAGCCAAAGAGCTGACCGAAGACCAGATGCTGGGCGCCGTGCTGTTTGCCCACGAGGAATTCCAATCGGTCATCCAGGCTGTTACTGAGCTGGCCGCCGAAGCCGCCAAGCCGACCTGGGACTGGCAGCCGAAAGCCGAGAATACTGCTCTGCTGAGCGCTATCCGTAGCGAGTTTGGTGAGGCAATTTCCCAGGCTTACACCATCACCATCAAGCAAGACCGCTATGCGCGTCTGGGCGAGCTGAAAGATCAGGTCGTTGCCAAGTTCTCCGGTGAAGAAGGTCAGCCTTCCGCCGGTGAAGTCAAAGAAGCCTTCGGCGAAATCGAATACCGCACCGTGCGCGAGAACATCGTCAACGGCAAACCGCGTATCGATGGCCGTGACACCCGCACCGTGCGTGGCCTGAACATCGAAGTCGGCGTTCTGGACAAGACCCACGGCTCGGCGCTGTTCACCCGTGGCGAAACCCAGGCACTGGTCGTTGCCACCCTCGGTACCGCTCGCGACGCGCAACTGCTCGATACCCTTGAAGGCGAGCGCAAAGACCCCTTCATGCTGCACTACAACTTCCCACCGTACTCGGTCGGTGAGTGTGGTCGTATGGGCGCCACTGGCCGCCGCGAAATCGGTCACGGCCGTCTGGCACGTCGTTCGGTTCAGGCCATGCTGCCGGCTGCTGACGTGTTCCCGTACACCATTCGCGTGGTTTCGGAAATCACCGAGTCCAACGGTTCTTCCTCGATGGCTTCCGTCTGCGGCGCTTCCCTGGCCTTGATGGACGCTGGTGTACCGATGAAGGCGCCGGTTGCCGGTATCGCTATGGGTCTGGTCAAGGAAGGCGACAAGTTTGCCGTTCTGACCGACATCCTCGGCGACGAAGATCACCTGGGCGACATGGACTTCAAGGTTGCCGGTACCGCCAATGGCGTTACTGCACTGCAGATGGACATCAAGATCCAGGGCATCACCGAAGAGATCATGGAGCAGGCGCTGGAGCAGGCGCTGGAAGCTCGCCTGAACATCCTCGGCCAGATGAACCAGGTCATCGCCCAATCGCGCAGCGAGCTGTCGGCCAACGCGCCGACCATGATTGCGATGAAGATCGACCAGGACAAGATCCGCGACGTCATCGGTAAAGGCGGCGCGACCATCCGTGGTATCTGCGAAGAGACCAAGGCTTCGATCGACATCGAGGACGATGGCTCGATCAAGATCTTCGGCGAAACCAAGGAAGCCGCCGAGGCTGCCAAGCAGCGTGTACTGGCCATTACCGCAGAAGCCGAGATCGGCAAGATCTACGTCGGCAAGGTCGAGCGCATCGTCGACTTCGGTGCCTTCGTCAACATCCTGCCGGGCAAGGACGGTCTGGTGCACATCTCCATGCTGAGCGATCAGCGCGTGGAGAAGGTCACCGACGTGCTGCAGGAAGGCCAGGAAGTGAAGGTGCTGGTACTGGACGTGGACAACCGCGGCCGTATCAAACTGTCGATCAAGGACGTAGCTGCTGCCGAGGCCTCTGGCGTCTAAGCACGGCTGGTCTGTTCGAACGAGAAGGGCTCCTGCGGGAGCCCTTTTTTTGGTTCTTCGCATTCTCGCGGGGAGGATACGTTTGACACCGGACTGGCAAGTTTGTGTGCGTATCGCTTACTGACTTAGCACTATCCGTTACTGCGTGCGCTGAGCGTTTGGGTTGCGCCCCTTACGGGCGCCACACCTTTCTTGCTTGCCCAAGAAAGGTGTGCCAAAGAAGGGCACCCCGACATCCGGGTTTCGCTACGCGAAACTTCCCTCGCTCCGGCGCTGCTCCGGGGGCCGGCTTACATGGGCCATCCCTGGCCCATTAAGCCTCTCGCCGCATCCATGCGGCTCGCTCCCCTACGCAACACCTCCACTCGGCCTCCTGAAGGGGACCAGGTCGCGAGCTTGCGTAATCTTTACGGAATTGGAATTGGCGGCGTCTGGCCTTTGCTCTTCAACTGCGATGGTACAGACGACGTCCAAATCCCCTTCAGGAGGCCGAGTGGAGTCGCCGTGGAAGGGGTTGAGCGGCATGGATGCCGCGAGAGCCGTGATGGGCCAGGGATGGCCCTTCACGGCGGGCCCCTGGAGCGGTGATGGAACGAGGGAACCCCGGCGCAGCCGGGACCGGATGGTGGGGCGCCCTTCTCTTTGGTTACTTTCTCTTGGGCAAGCAAGAGAAAGTGACTCGCCCGTAAGGGGCGAAACCCATCAGGCCAGGCGGCGTGCTAATGGAGAGTGTCAAGTCATCGACAGCTAACACGTAATTGCCAGTCCGGTGTCAACTCGCACTTGCTCCAAGCTATGCGAAAAGCCTTTTTGTGTTTGATCGGCAGGTTCTGCCGCTTGCACCGGAGACTTCCTGGGCGCGCATCGCGATTTGTGCGCCGGTCACTGTTCATGCCATCAAGGGCCTGCAGCAGGCAGTTTCCGGCAGCGGCAGCGAGCCGATATCGGTTCATGCGTGCCTTTGATGCCCTTATGGGCCTGATCGAGTACGTCAGTACTTCAAGATCATGCAAATTGCCCGAGGCTTTTCATCCAACTCGGCGAAATGCAATCAAAAGCATGGTTTGATATTTTGTTAATTATTTGTTTTTAAAGGGAATATTTTATTTTTAAAACCTGGCACAGCCCCTGCAACAGTACTGGTGAACCTGCAGCCAGGAGATGGTTTGCAGATTGTCTGGAATGTACAGGAGTCGAATCATGAAACAGCCAATCAACCGTTTTGCCGCTACCACCCTGACCGCTGCCGTACTGAGCATGTCTCTGGCCTCGGCGGCCTTCGCTGCACAGCCGACCATGCTGGCAGCCAATGACACTGTGGATAAAGCCGAGCAGGCGGTATCCGACACCTGGATCACCAGCAAAGTGAAGTCCACCTTCGTTGCAGACTCGAACCTCAGCGCGCTGGACATCAAGGTCGAGACCAACCAGGGCGTGGTGTCTCTGTCCGGCACTGTTGCCACCGATGCCGAGCGTGATCTGGCTATCGCCAAGACCAAGGAAATCGAGGGTGTGCGTGACGTGTCCGCCGATGCCCTGAAAGCCGCTGACTGATAGCCGAGCCGGCCGGGCTAAAGCCCGGCCTCACTTTCTGTCACTGGGAGAATGACCATGAATAGCGACATCATCAAAGGCAAATGGAAGCAGCTCAACGGTCGCATCAAGGAGCGTTGGGGCAACCTGACCGATGACGACCTGGACGTCGCCGAGGGCCACAGCGAATACCTGGCCGGCAAGCTGCAAGAACGTTACGGCTGGACCAAGGAAAAGGCCCAGCAAGAGCTGCGCGATTTCAGCGACAAGCTCTGAGCACGGATTGCCTGGCAAGGATGCCCATACGTACGGATAGCTTCAGAAACGGATATCTCTTCAGCACGGATGGCTACAGGCAGGACGCCTGATCAGCACGGATAGCGACAAGCATGGAGGCGCGAAGGCCCCGCCGGTGTGACCGGCGGGGCCTTGATTTTTATGCAGGGCGCACGATGCGATCGTCACTGCGAGTGTGCTGCATGCAGCGCAGCATCAACTGCCGCGCTTGCTGCGGACCTCGGTCAGGCGCCCGCCTTCGAAACGCAGGAAGTGGTACATGCCGCTTTTCGGGCCGTAGATCCACTCCTCGACACTCACCTCATTACGAAAACCGTAGCTGTCGACCACTTCCTTGTAACCGACAAAGTCGCGACTGGACGGCTCTCCACATTTGTTCAGCACCTCTGCGGTGGGCGCTGTCTTGCTGACCAGGGCGCTACCGCAGCGGTAGGTGGAAGACGCCTCGGCCATCAGAGGCAGGCAGAGCAGGGTGAGCAGACAGCTGAATTTGCGCATGAGAGCCTCCTGTTCAGCGTTCGCGCCGACGTTCGATGGCCGTCAGGCGGTTACCCTCGAAGCGCAGGATGCTGAGCATGCCGTTGCTCGGGCCGTATACCCACTCCTCGATCATGTACTCGCGGCGGTCATAGGAGCCCAGGGTGTAGCCGACCGGATCGCGGTGCACCGGCGCGCCACATTTGCGTTCCACCTCGAACGGACGGTCGCCAAGGCTGACCAGGGCGCTGCCGCAGCGTAGCGTGTCGGCCTGCGCGGTAGCGCTGAGCAGGCCGGCAGTCAGGGTGACAAGCGTGATGATGGATAAGCTGCGCATGATCATTGGCTGTCCAGGTGCAGGGTGGTGAGCACGCGGCCGTCGGCTTCGGGTTCACCTAGGTTGGCATCGATCAGGTAGACGCGTTCATCGTACAACCCGCCTTGTTCAACCAGATAATCCTTGATCGTTGCAGCGCGTTGCTGAGCCAGTTGGCGCAACAACAGCTTGCTTTGAGCCCAGGAGTCCAGCACCGCCGTGCGCATGTTCTGCTGGCGTTGCTCCTTGTCCAGTTCGGCCCATTCGGCCGGCGGCTGCTGCTTGAGGCGGGTGCGATAGATGCCTTCGAGCAGAGCGGCTTGTTCGTCTTCGGCGACCGTCAGCTCATCGGGACTGGCCGGCACCCTGTCACCACGGCGTTGCAGCACCTTGTACCAGGTTTCGCGAAATTCGCGCTGCAGACGCTGTTCGGCCAATAGCGGGCCATCGGCACTCTGTGCGGCCTGGCCTTCCACCTCCAGGCGCAGGTTGGGGCGTTCCCCGAGCGCTTTGGCCAGCGTGTCCAGTGCCTGGCGCGCGTCACCCTCAAGCTCTGCAGAACCGGCGGCGAACGGCACGGTGCTGAGGTCGACGTTACCGCCGCCGACCAGCCCGGCGATGAACTTGAACGGCGCCTGGGCTGTGCGCAGCACCAGGTTGCGCAGGGTCTGCCAGACGATGGGCATGACACTGAACTCGGGATTGTTGAGGTCGCCCTTGACCGGCAGCTCGATGGCGATGCGGCCCTGAGTGTCTTTGAGCAGGGCGACTGCCAGGCGAATCGGCAGGTCCACGGCGTCCGGGCTGTCGACTCGCTCGCCCAGTTGCAGGTTCTCCACCAGTACCTTGTTCTCGGCGTTGAGCTGGCCTTTCTCGATGCGGTAGTGCAGGTCGAGGTTGAGGCGGCCCTTGCGGATGCGATAACCGGCGAATTTGCCGGAGTAGGGCGTGATGGTGGTCAGCTCGACATTCTTGAAGCTGGTGGCGATATCCAGACTGTTGAGCGGATCGAAAGGCGTCAGCTTGCCCTTGATGCTCATCGGCGCGTAGCGGTCGACCTTACCCTGGATATCGACGCTGGCGGCTTGCGGCTTCTGATTGTCGAGTACGCCGATGCGCCCGTTCATCTGCTGAACGGCGGTGGCGAAGCTGGGGGTCAGGCTGAAGTCGGCGAAGTTGGCCGAGCCGTCATTGATGGCTACGCCACCGATGCGGATCGCCAGAGGCTTACCTGCATCGGCCTTGCTCTCGTTCGGCGACGCCGGCTGCGGCACGATCAGCTCGCTGACGTTGGTGGTCAGGTTCTCGTTGATCACGAAGCGTGCGTAGGGCTGATCCAGTTCGACGCGCTCGATGGCCAGACTTTGACCATGGCGATAGTCGATGCCGCCCACCCGTACCTGCTTCCAGCGCACGAAATCGCGTTCGCGCAAGGTGTCCAGGGTGTGCAGCTGATCGACCCTGGCGCTGCCGGTGACGCTGAGCGCCAGCGGCTCGGTGCTCCTGAGCTGCACGTCGAGATCACTGCCGAGCAGGCCGCTGCGCAGTTCCAGGCGAATGAAGGGGCTCAGATAGGCCTGCGCCAGGCGCAGGTCGATGTCCTGCGTGGCGACCTTGAGTTGAGCGCTGGTTGGGCTCAGTTGTACGTTGCCGGCCGCCTGCAGCTTGCCCTGCTTGCCCAGGCCGGTGTCGAGCCTGAGGTCGAAAGGTTTGTCGCCGAGGCTGTCGAAGTTCTTCAGGTCGAGGTTCAGCGGGCCGACATCCACGGCCACTTCCTGCTGCGGTACACGGTCGGCCAGGTGAGCCTTGTAGTCGCGCAGCTGCACATCTTGCAGCAGCACTTGCCAGGGCTTGCTCTCGCCGGCCTGCTCCGTGGGTTCGGCAGCCTCGGGCTTGGCGCTTTCGGGTTTGGCGAACAGCTTCTGCCAGTCCAGTTGGCCGTCGGCTTCGCGCGCCGCCCAGGCCTCCAGGCCCTGGCTGCGCACCTGGCCGACCACCACCTGCTGCTTGGCTAGGTCGAGGCTGGTGTTGTCGATATCCAGGCGTTGCAGGCGTACCAGCGGTTTACCTTGCGGGTCGTCGATGGCAAAGGGGGCCAACTGCACCTTGATCTTGCTCAGTTGCAGCTCGGTACCGCTGGACAGGTCGAGGCGATAGTCGCTGCTGAGATCGACCTGGCCTTCCTTGAGTACCAGTGGCAGTGCGTCGCGCACATAAGGCCAGAAGGTGCTCAGGCGGCCATCGCTGACGCTCAGGCTGCCGCTCGAGGTAATGGGCGTCAGGCTGACCTGACCGCGCCAGTCGATCTGCGCACCGTGTGGTCCGCTGGCGGTCATGGTCATTTCGGCGTTGTCACCGGCCAGCGTGCTGAGGTTGTGCAGTTCCAGATCGAGCGCGTCATAGGCGAATTCCACGGCCTCACTCGGGCGCAGGTCCTGGAAGCGCAGTGACTTCTCACGCAGACGAATGCTGTCGATGCGCAGTGGGAAGGGCTCGCTGCTCTCGGCCTTGGGTTCTGCCTGGCTTTGCGGTAGACGGAACAGTTGGGTGAGATTGAGCGTGCCGTCTTTGCCGAACAGTATTTCGGTGCGCGCGCCGTCGAGCTCGACGTCGCTCAGGTGCAGGGCACCGCTCCACAGGCTGTCGCTCTGCAGGTTGGCGTAGAGGCGTTGGAAGCTCAGTTGCTCCTGGCCACTCTCGCCGATACTCAGGCCCCAGAGGCTCAGCTCGAGTGTGAAGGGGTTGAGCTGCACGCGCTGCAGCGAGGCGGGCACCGTGGCGTACTGCGCCAACTGCTGATTGGCGACACGCAGGGCGATGCCCGGCAGAATCAGAAAGTCGATCAGGCTGTAGAGGAAAACGGTGATCAACAGTGCGCTCAGCGCGCGCTTCAGTCCTTTGGGCATGGCTTGGCGTCATCTATCCAGACGAGGAGACGACTTGGAGTATGGCACGGCGGTTCGGTTCCGGTCGTTATCGCTGCACTCAGATTGCGTGCCGGCCGTGTTTCAAAGCTGCAGGATCAGGGTTTTCAGCGGCGGTTTGGCATCATGCGAAGGGAAGTCGGATGCAGGGACGATGACCTGGCAATCCTGCACTGAGCGGCCGAGTTTCTCGGCGCAGCGCAGCACTTGGGCGCGCCAGTCGCTCATCTCCACTTTTGCCAGGTTGTTGCAGCACACCAGGGTGCCGCCTTCGGCAGTGGCCAGCAGAGCTGGCTTGAGGAGGCTCTGGTAATCACGCAGCAAATCGACCGTACCGAAGGCGCTCTTGGCCCAGGCTGGCGGGTCGAGGAACACAAGATCGAACTGACGCGGTTGCAGGCGCGGGTAACTCGGCAGTTTTTGCCCGCGTCGGCTGCTGATCGGTAGATCGGCCAACTGACGAATCGCCGGGAAGTAATCGGACTGGATGAACTGCATGGCGGGCAACTCGGGGTTGAGCGCACTGTTTTCGCGGCCCACGGCGAGGTTACCCTGGGCGAAGTCGAGGTTGGTCACCTCGCGTGCGCCACCCGCCGCGGCGCACAGACCGACGCCGCAGGTGTAGCCGAACAGGTTGAGCACGGACTTGTCGGCACTGTTGGCCTTGATCCAGCCGCGAGCGTTGCGCAGGTCGAGAAACAGCAACGGGTCCTGTCCGGCATGCCGGCCGCGTACGCGGTAATTCAGCCCCCATTCGTGGCCGACCATATCCTCCAGCGCTGCCTCGTCGGCCTGGAACAGGGTTGGGTCGCGATCGATCCGCGAATTGCCCTTGGAGCGGTCGTTGTAGACCAGGAGCAGCGGCTGACCCAGATGAGTTTCGACGTTGCCGACGATGCTGTGTAGCTCGCCGGCCTCAAGCGGTTGATGAAAACTCTGTACCAGCAACTGCGGGCCGTAGCGGTCCACGGTCAGGCCAGGCGCGCCTTCCTGGCTACCGTGGAACAGTCGGTAGCAGTCGGTGCCTTGGGCGTGCAGGTCTGCGAGGAGGTTTTCGCGAGCGGCGAGGGCGGCGCGCAGCGCCTGGTCAAGAGAAGGCATGCGCGGCGTCTCGGAGAAAGGAGGCGCAAGTTTATCAAGAAAAGCCGCGGGGGATGGACGTTGGACGGTGGCCTACAGGCGCGGCGCTAAACGACGCTGGGCGCGCTGCGCTGCACTGTTACGAATCGCCCAGCGCAGCAGCGTGGCGGTGCGTTGCACGCTGCTGCGAATCAGCGGACGGCGCCAGGGGGCCTGGTGCTCGCCGAGCAGGTCGCTGGCCCAGTCCGGCAGCAGGTCTACACCGGCCTGCATCATCAGATTGCCGAAGGGTTTGGCGAGAATATTGGGCATCGGTGCGGCATACAGCAGCCGCACCACTTCGCGGGTTCGCGCGTCACACAGCAATTGCGGGCGCATGCGCTGGAGGTAGTCGCTGATGGCCTGGCGCGATTTAGGCACGTCCTGCGCGCCGAGGCGTTCGGCGATCAATGCCACTTCGCGGTAGTAACGATCCTGTTCGGCCACCGGCAGTTGCGGGTCGACGTAGCGCAGGTAGCCGGCGAGAAACTGGCTGACCTCGGAGACATGCACCCAGGTCAGCAGCTCGGGGTCGCTGGCGGCATAGGGGCGACCGTCCGGCGCGCTGCCGACCACCTGAAGGTGGATGCGGCGCACCTTGTCGATCAATTGCTCGGCATCGTGCAGGCCACCATAGGTGGTGCCGGCGATGAACAGGCTGGTACGGCGCAGGCGGCCGAGCATGTCCTGGCGAAAGGTAGAGTGATCCCACACCCCGGCCAAGGCCAGCGGGTGGAGCATCTGCAGGAGCAGGGCGGAGATGCCGCCGACCATCATCGCGGTGAAGTCGGCGTGGACTTTCCAGACCATCGACTCGGGGCCGAACAGGCCGGCATCACCGTGCGGCTGATCGAGGTCGAGCACGCCCAGCGATGCGCCGGTGAGGCTGTGCACCTGTTTTTCGATTTGTCTGCGTAGGGTTTCCATGGCGCGCAGTTTCGGCGCTTGGCTGGCGCAAGACAAGCTGAGCCCCGCCCCTTGGGGGCGGGGCGGAGGGTCAGCGGTTGAGACGCTGATCGATCAGGCTGTCGACCACGCTGGGGTCGGCCAGGGTCGAGGTGTCGCCCATGTTCTCCAGCTCGTTGCAGGCGATCTTGCGCAGGATGCGGCGCATGATCTTGCCTGAGCGGGTCTTGGGCAGGCCCGGTGCCCACTGGACCAGTTCCGGCTTGGCGAAACTGCCGATCTCCTTGCCGACCAGGGTCAGCAGATCCTTCTTCAGCTCGTCGGAAGGCTCCTGGCCATTCATCAGGGTGACGTAGGCATAGATGCCCTGGCCCTTCACATCGTGCGGGTAGCCGACCACTGCCGCTTCGGCCACTGCATCGTGCAGCACCAGCGCGCTCTCCACTTCGGCGGTACCGATGCGGTGGCCGGAGACGTTGATCACGTCATCCACACGGCCGGTGATCCAGTAGTAGCCTTCCTCGTCGCGGCGTGCGCCGTCACCGGTGAAGTAGTAGCCGGGGTAAGGCTTGAAGTAGGTATCGATCATGCGTTGATGATCGCCGTAGACGCTGCGGATCTGGCTCGGCCAACTCGCCTTGATGGCCAGTACGCCGCTGCCGGGGCCATCGATCTCCTTGCCCTGTTCGTCGAGCAGCACCGGTTGTACGCCGAAGAACGGACGGGTGGCCGAGCCGGGCTTGAGGTCGGTAGCACCAGGCAGCGGAGTGATCAGGATGGAGCCCGTTTCGGTCTGCCACCAGGTATCGACGATGGGGCAGCGGCTATCGCCCACCACATGAAAGTACCACTCCCAGGCTTCCGGGTTGATCGGTTCGCCCACCGTGCCGAGCAGGCGCAGGCTGCTGCGCGACGTGCTCTTGACCGGGCTTTGACCCTCGCGCATCAGTGCACGCAGGGCGGTCGGTGCGGTGTAGAAGGTGTTGACCTGGTGCTTGTCGATCACCTGCCAGAAGCGCGAAGCGTCCGGGTAGTTGGGCACGCCTTCGAACATCAGAGTGGTGGCAGCGTTGGCCAGTGGGCCGTAGACGATGTAGCTGTGCCCGGTAACCCAGCCGACATCGGCGGTGCACCAGTAGATGTCGCCCTCGTGGTAGTCGAACACGTACTTGTGGGTCATCGCTGCGCCGAGCAGGTAGCCGCCAGTGGTGTGCAGCACGCCCTTGGGTTTCCCGGTGGAGCCCGAGGTGTAGAGGATGAACAGCGGATCCTCGGCGTCCATCGGCTCGGCCGGGCAGTCGGCATCGACTTCCTTCAGCGCCTGGTGGTACCAGAGATCACGACCTTCCACCCAGGCGATATCGCCCTGAGTGCGTTCGACTACCACCACGGTGGAGACGTCCGGGCAGCTTTGCAGGGCCTTGTCGACGTTGGCTTTCAAGGGAATGTACTTGCCGCCGCGCACGCCTTCGTCGGCGGTGATCACTGCACGGCAGTCGGCATCGAGGATGCGGTCGCGCAGGGCATCCGGAGAGAAACCGCCGAACACCACCGAATGCACCGCACCGATACGCGCGCAGGCGAGCATGGCGTAGGCTGCTTCGGGAATCATCGGCATGTAGATGCACACCCGGTCGCCTTTCTTCACGCCACGGCCCTTGAGCACGTTGGCCAGTCGGCTGACGTTGTGGTGCAGCTTGTTGTAGGTGATGTGTGCCGACTCGGCCGGGTTGTCACCTTCCCAGATGATGGCGATCTGTTCGCCGCGCTTTTCCAGGTGGCGGTCGATGCAGTTGTAGGCAACGTTGAGTTGGCCGCCCTTGAACCATTCGGCGTGGCCTTGTTTCAGGTCGCTGGTATGCACCTTGTCCCACGGTTTGAACCAGTCCAGAAAGGTCTTGGCCTGCTCGCCCCAGAAGGTCTCGGGTTGCTCGACGGACTGTTGATACAGGCGCAGATAAGCATCGTTATCCAGGTGTGCGCGCTGACGTACCGCGTCGGCCACGGGGTGGCGGGTGATCTCGAACATGGCGGGCTCCTTGTAATTGTTTGTCCGCAACAATCACAAGGGTGCACCCAAGCAGGCGCTTGGTTCAAGGGGCGATATTCGACGCAAGAGCGGCTGCGCGCCGTGAACACTGCCCGGCGCTTGGCCCCGGGCAGCGTCAGACGCGTGCATCAGCCGCGATGATGTTCGCGGAAATGAGCGATCAGGCCCTGGGTCGATGCATCCGATGCACTGCCATCGAGCTGGCCGGTCAGGCGCTGATAAACCTCCTTGCCCATCTCCTTGCCCAGCTCCACGCCCCACTGGTCGAAGGCATTGATGCCCCAGATGGCGCTCTGCACGAAGACCTTGTGCTCGTAAAGGGCAACCAGCGCGCCCAGCTCGAATGGTGCGATGCGGTTCATCACCAGGATGTTGCTCGGGCGATTGCCGGGGATCACCTTGTGCGGCGCCAGGCGCTGCACGTCGGCCTCGGCCATGCCTTTGGCGCGCAGTTCGGCCTCGGCCTCCTCACGCGTCTTGCCCTGCATCAGCGCCTGGGCCTGCGACAGGCAGTTGGCGAACAACCACTGGTGATGGTCGGACAATGGGTTGTAGCTGTTGACCGGAACGATGAAGTCCGCCGGTACCAGCAGGCGGCCCTGGTGCAGCAACTGGTGGTAAGCATGCTGGCCGTTGCAGCCGACACCGCCCCAGATGATCGGCCCCGTGGCGATGTCCAGCGCGCTGCCATCCTGGCGCACGCTCTTGCCGTTGGACTCCATGTCCAACTGCTGCAGGTGTTTGGTGAAGTTACGCAGGTAATGGTCGTAGGGCAGGATGGCGTGGCTCTGCGCGTCCCAGAAATTGGTGTACCAGATGCCCAGCAGGGCCATCAGCACCGGCATGTTCTCGGCCAATGGCGCCTGGGTGAAGTGCTGGTCCATGGCGTAGGCACCGGCCAGCAGTTCCTTGAAGTTGGACACGCCGATGGCCAGGGCGATGGGCAGGCCAATGGCCGACCACAACGAGTAGCGGCCGCCGACCCAGTCCCACATGGGGAAGATGTTCTCTTCGCCGATGCCGAACTCGATGGCAGCCTTGCGGTTGCTGGTTACGGCGATGAAGTGACGGTGCAGCTCTTCTTCCGGGCCGCCCATGGCCAGGTACCAGTCGCGCGCGGCCAGGGTATTCTTCAGGGTTTCCAGGGTGCCGAAGGACTTGCTGGAAACGATGAACAGGGTAGTTTCCGGGTTGAGGCGGGCGGTCAGTTCGCGGAATTCGCTGCCGTCGATATTGGCCAGGTAGTGGCAGCGCACGCCACGCTGGGTGAATGGGCGCAGGGCCTCGGAAACCAGTTGCGGGCCGAGGAAGGAGCCGCCAATGCCGATGTTGACCACTTCCTTGATCGGTTTTTCGCTGTAGCCGCGCCACAGGCCACTGTGAATGCGACTGACCAGCTCGGTGACCTGGTTCAGGACGCGGTGAACCTCGGGAATGATGTCATGGCCGTCGACCAGCAGGCGGCGGCCAATCGGGCTGCGCAGGGCGGTATGCAGCGCGGCACGGCCTTCCGAAGCGTTGACCTGTTCGCCGTGGTACAGGCTGGCGATGGACTCCTGCAGACCGGCCTGCTCGGCCAGTTGAATCAGCAGATCGAGGCCGCGCTCATCGATCAGGTTCTTCGAGTAATCCAGCAGCAGCCCGCAGCTGTCGAGGGAAAAGCGCTGGTAGCGCCGTGCGTCTGCAGCGAAGGCTTCGCGCATGCTGAAACCGGCCATCTCGGCGCGATGCTGCTGCAGGGCCTGCCAGGCGGGCAGGGTGGTGACGTCTTGAGGCTGCTGGTAATAGGCCATCGGAGCTCCTGGTCCACAAAAGCAAAAGGCCCGGATCGATCCGGGCCTTTGAGAGTGTAACCGGCTGCCTTTGCAGGCAGCTACTGGCGTGGTAGTTCAACCACCAGATTGTCGATCAGACGGGTGCTACCCAGCTGTGCAGCAGTCAGCACCACCAGGTGATGATCGTCGAGCTGGGCTGGGCGCAGGTTCACCGCGTTACGGATCTCCAGGTAATCGGGGATGAAGCCGGCAGCACGTTGCTGCGCCTGGGTACTGTCGATAAGCCGTGCGTAATCGCGAGCGCCACGCTGCAGTTCTTCGGCGATCGCTTGCAGGCCTCGATACAGTGCTGGAGCGGCGGCGCGTTGCTCCTCGCTGAGGTAGCCGTTGCGTGAGGACAGGGCAAGGCCATCCTCGGCGCGTTGAGTTGGCGCTCCGATAATCTGGATCGGCATGTTCAGGTCCTGCACCAGTGCGCGGATCACTGCCAGTTGCTGATAGTCCTTCTCGCCGAACACGGCCAGATCAGGCTGGACCATGTTGAACAGCTTGGTCACCACCGTCGCGACGCCCTCGAAATGCCCCGGACGACTGGCGCCGCAGAGGCCTTCGGAAACACCGGGAACGATGACGCGGGCCTGGTCACCCATGCCGTGCGGGTAGATTTCCGCGACATCGGGGTGAAACAGCAGGTGGCAGCCGGCCGCCAGCAGTTTCTCCTGGTCGGCGGCGAGGGTGCGCGGATAGGTGTCCAGATCTTCACCGGCGCCGAACTGCAGTGGGTTGACGAAGATGCTGGCAACCACGAAGTCGGCACGTTGGGCGGCGATCTGTACCAGCGAAACGTGGCCCGCGTGCAGATTGCCCATGGTCGGCACGAAACCGATTTGCTTGCCCTCGGCCCGTGCCTGAGCGATGGCTGCGCGCAGCTCGCGCAGGGTCTTCACCGTGGTCATGCGGAAAACCCATGTTCGGCAGCCGGGAAGCTGCCGTCTTTGACGGCCTGTACGTAAGCGCTGAAGGCGCCCTGAATGCTGCTCTGGCCCTCCATGAAGTTACGCACGAACTTCGGCGAACGACCGGACAGCGACAGCCCGAGCATGTCGTGCTTGACCAGCACCTGGCCATCGGTGGCGCTGCCTGCGCCAATGCCGATCACCGGAACCTTCACCGCCTGGGTGATTTCCGCAGCCAGTTCGCTCGGTACGCATTCGAGCAGCAGCATGGCCGCACCGGCCTGCTCCAATGCCATGGCGTCGGCACGCATCTGCCGTGCCTGCGCTTCCTGGCGGCCCTGAACCTTGTAGCCGCCGAGAATGTTCACTGCTTGTGGGGTCAGGCCCAGATGCGCGCACACCGGTACGCCGCGCTCGGCCAGCAGACGGATTGGCTCGGCCAGCCAGCCAGCACCTTCCAGTTTGACCATGTGCGCGCCGGCCTGCATCAGCTTGGCGCTGTTGTGCAGAGCCTGCTCGGTGGTGGCATAGGCCATGAATGGCAGATCGGTGACGATCAGTGCGCCCTGGTTGCCGCGTTTGACGCAGGCGGTGTGGTAGGCCATTTCCTCGACGCTGACCGGCAGGGTGCTGTCGTGGCCCTGCAGGACCATGCCCAGGGAGTCGCCGACCAGCAACACGTCGACACCCGCCTGGCAGGCCGCATGGGCGTAGGTGGCGTCATAGCAGGTCAGCATGGCGATCTTTTCACCGTTCTGCTTGAGGCTCTGCAGGGTGGTCAGGGTAACGTCAGGCATTTCAAAGGTCCTCGCTCAGGCTCGGTATACCGCTTCTATCTGGCTGCAATCCGGCCTGGATTGGCATCAAAGGTGCGCCCGGCGCTGGGCGACGGGACGCCTATAGTCCTGATGGGGGGGCGTGAAGTCAATTGCAGGTGTTACCGCTCTGTTACTGGCGTTACCGCCAATGCCCGTGGCGAACGGCCGAGCTAGAGCTGGCGCGGGCTTGCGGCGGGTAGCAGGCGCAGAACAAGGTGAAGGTGGCTGGCGCTTGCTCGGGCGTCACTCCGGCAGGCGCTCCAGGCCGGTGAAGGGGCAGGCTTCGAGCAATGCATTGAGGCTGCGGCCGTCTGGCAACTGCAGCTCTGCGGCCAGCTCGGCCAGCGGGTAGAGCACGAAGGGCCGCGCGTGCATGTGGTAGTGCGGCACGGTCAGGCGCTCGTCGTCGATCAGGCGCTCACCGAACAGCAGGATATCCAGGTCCAGTGTGCGTGGTCCCCAGCGTTCGGCCTTGCGCACGCGACCTTGCTCCTGCTCGATGCGTTGCAGCGCGTCGAGCAACTGCCAGGGTTCCAGCGCGGTATCCAGCGCTGCCACGGCGTTGACGTAACGCGGTTGATCCGCCGGGCCCAGGGGGTCGCTGATGTAGAACGACGAATGCGCCTGCAAGCGGCTGTGCGGCAACTGGGCGATAGCATGCAAGGCCGCGCGTAGCTGTTGCAGCGGCTCGGCCAGGTTGCTGCCGAGGCCGATGTAAACCCGCTCCATCATTCGCCGCCGCTTTCGTCGCTGCGCTTACGCCGATTGTTGTTGCTGCGGCGACGTTTGCGTGGCGCGGCGCCGGTGCTTTCGCCTTTGCCAGCGAGGTCGCGAATCATCTGCCGGCGCTCACTGTCGTTGGCGTCTTGATAGTCCGTCCACCATTCGCCCAGGCCACCGGTGTCTTCCCCAGCCAGTTCGCGCAGCAGGAGGAAGTCATAGCCGGCGCGGAAGCGAGGGTTCTCCAGCAGCAGATCGGCACGCTTGCCGCTGCGTCGCGGCAGGCGCTCCTGCATGTCCCAGATTTCGCGAATCGGGATGGTGAAGCGCTTGGGCACGGCAATGCGCTGGCATTGCTCGGCGATCAGTTCGTGGGCGGCTTCCTGCATGGCCGGAATCGGCGGCATGCCTTTGCTTTGCAACTGCAGTACACGGGCGGGCAGGGCAGGCCACAACAGTGCGGCGAAGAGGAAGGCAGGCGTAACCGACTTGCCATCGTGGATGCGGTCGTCGGTGTTGATCAGCGCCTGGCGAATCAGTTTCTCGGTGTACTGCGGGTTCTGCTTGAGCGCTGCGCCGCTGGCCGGGAAAAGTTGAGCGAACAGGTCGTGCTCGAGCAGCAGGTCAAAGGTGTATTCGGCGTAACCGGCGAGGAACAGCTTGAGCACTTCGTCGAACAGGCGTGCCGAGGGAATGTCGCGCAGCATCGGCGCCAGACGGCGAATCGGCGCGGCGCTGTGCTTCTCGATATCGAAATCCAGCTTGGCGGCGAAACGTACCGCACGCAGCATGCGCACCGGGTCTTCCAGGTAACGCTGCTCAGGGTCGCCAATCAGGCGTACCTGATGGTTGCGCACATCGTGCATGCCGCGGGCGTAGTCGAGGATGTGCTCCTGGGTTGGATCGTAGTACAGCGCGTTGATGGTGAAGTCGCGGCGCTGTGCATCGTCTTCCAGAGTGCCGTAGACGTTGTCGCGCAGGATGCGGCCGCTTTCGTTGCGTGCCGCCTGGTTGCTGTTTTCCTCTTCCTCGCCTTGTGGGTGGTTGGCGCGGAAGGTAGCGACTTCGATGATCTCGCGGCCGAAATGCACGTGAACCAGCTTGAAGCGGCGGCCGATCACCCGGGCGTTACGGAATTCGGCACGCACCTGCTCGGGCGTGGCGCTGGTTGCGACGTCGAAATCCTTGGGGTCGATATCCAGCAGCAGGTCGCGAACGCAACCACCGACCAGATAGGCCTGGTAGCCGGCCTTCTGCAGGCGCTCGACCACGCTGATGGCGTGACGGCTGATCTCGTTGCGCTTGAGCGGATGTTGGCTGCTGCTCAGCACTTCGGGAGTGCTGCGTGGGCGTGGGGCACGGCGCAGAGGTGAGTGGAAAGATTTGAACAGCTTTTTCAGCATGGGATGCACTGTTTGGAGTAGTGGTCGGCCTGCTGCGCATGCGCTTGAAAATCGAATTGCGTGGGCATCACGGCGTTAAAAGCAGTTTGCTTTGGCAAGGTTTTTCAACTGCATGCGAAACGATGACCGCATGATTGCTGCGGATTCTAGCATCGTGTAGGGAGAAGGTGTGTAGAGGGGCGGCAGGCGGGGATCTGAGGACCGGAAGCTACTGGGGAAGCCGAAGCTCCCCCCCAAGTTGGTGCGTGCTCTGTTTTTATTGTTATTGAGGGCCTGTTGTTTTTGTTGTTTGGCCCTTCCCGGCTTGCCGTGGCTTACCGGGTGCTCCCCAGAGAGGGGAGCCAATAGCAAACGGATTTCTTTGGACGCTGATGCTGCCTTAATCAACCAGTTCTGGCGCTGCCTTGAAGCAGTTTTATTGTTCTCAGCCTGGTCGCTGGGGCGAACCCCTCACGGCAACTCCTCTCCAAAAGAATCAGTTAGCTGCGCCTCCGTACCTTGTTGTTTTTGTTGTTCTGGAGTCGTTACGTCTTGTTCTTATTGTGTAGGGCATTGCTTGTTATTGTTGTTGTGCCAGAGATAAAGCAGATGCCGTGCCAGTTTTTGTGATTCCTTGTAAATCAAGGGCTTGCGGCATTTGTGGGTGTTCGGTGGGGGATAAAAAGGCCGGGTTTTCGTTACCGATAGACCCGGCCTTTGTTACGAGATATTGAAACGGTAACAACCTGTGGAACCCCTGTGCGGGCAGGTTGTCACCGTCGCCGTGCCGTCAAGGGCCGCTGGTCACACCGGATTTGCGTCGCGGAATGCCCAGGCGCTGGCGACGTTCCCACAGACATTTGCGACTGATGCCCAGCTTGCGCGCCAGCTCGGTCTCGGTCATGTGATCCTGGTGCTCGAGGACGAAGTGCTGGAAGTAATCTTCCAGTGACAGGTCCTCGGTCGGCTCGTGGCTGTTGCCATTGCTTTGCCCGGCCACAGCCGGCAGGCCGAAGTCCTCGTCATCCAGATCGTCCAGCTCAATGTCTATGCCCAGCAGGTCGGCAGAAATTTCCGCACCCTCGCAGAGAATCACTGCGCGCTCGATGGCGTTTTCCAGTTCGCGCACGTTACCCGGCCATGGGTAGTGGCGGATCGCTTGCTCGGCATCATGGGCGAAACGCAACGGCTCGCGGCCCATGCGGGTGTACTGGCGCACCAGGAAGGCCTGGGCGATCTCGATCACGTCGCTACCGCGCTCGCGCAGCGCTGGCAGCTTGAGGGCGATGACGTGCAGGCGGTAATAGAGGTCTTCACGGAATTGGCCGGTCTTGGCCAGGGTCTTCAGGTCGCGGTGAGTGGCGGCAATCAGGCGCACGTCCACTTTCTGTGATTGCACCGAGCCGACCCGGCGAATCTCGCCTTCCTGCAGCACGCGCAGCAGGCGCGCCTGGGCTTCCAGTGGCAGTTCGCCAATCTCGTCGAGGAACAGCGTGCCTCCGTCGGCCGCTTCCACCAGACCTGCGCGCCCGGCGCTGGCGCCGGTGAAGGCGCCTTTTTCGTGGCCGAACAGCTCTGACTCGATCAGTGTTTCCGGAATGGCGGCGCAGTTCACCGAAATCAGCGGTGCCTTGGCGCGCTTGGACAGGTTGTGCAGGGCGCGCGCGACCAGCTCTTTGCCGGTGCCGGACTCACCCTGCACCAGCACATTGGAGTCGGTGGGGGCGACCTTGCGAATCTTGCTGTAGAGCTCCTGCATGGCGGCGCAGGAGCCGATGATGCCGATCTCGCCATTGGCGTTGTCGACGATTTTCTCGGTATTGCCACTGCGTGCGTTGCTGGTGGCAGCTGGCGCGGGTGCGCTCTTGGCTTCCTGGCGGTCGCGCAGGATGCGAGCGACTGCTTGCAGCATCTCGTCGTGGTCGAAGGGCTTGGCGATGTAATCGACTGCGCCCATCTTCATCGAGTCCACCGCCGAGCGCAGGCTGGCGTAGCTGGTCATGATCAGCACCGGCGTGCCTTCGGCCAGCTTGATCAGTTCGGTGCCCGGTGCGCCAGGCAGGCGCAGGTCACTGACGATCAGGTCGAAGGTGGGAATGCTGTAGCGCTCCTGGGCTTCCTGTACCGAGCCAGCTTCGCTGACCTGGTACTGATTGCGTTCGAGCAGGCGGCGCAAGGCAGAGCGGATAATGGTTTCGTCTTCGACGATAAGAATATGTGGCATCAATTCGGTCTCTCGACGGTCACGGAGGTGCCATGGGCAGCCTCTCTCGCTGTTTACATCGCTACGGACGTCGCCTCGACATGCTTCGGTAGGGTGACCCGAATTCGAGTGCCCAATTGGCGCTCGGGGTCAGCCGGGCTGTCGATTGTTATCTGTCCATAATGCTCTTCCACGATCGAATAGACCAGCGCGAGGCCCAGGCCGGTCCCTTCGCCAGGGTCCTTGGTGGTGAAGAAGGGCTCGAACAGGCGGTCGATGATCGCCTTGGGAATACCGCTGCCCTCGTCCTCGACGATCAGGTCTACGGTGTGCTCGCTGGCTTCGCTGCGTACGCGGATGGCGCCGCCGGGAGGCGAGGCGTCACGGGCGTTGGACAGCAGGTTGATCAGCACCTGGGCCAGGCGCTGCGGATCGCCGCAGGCCCAGTGCTGCGGATCGCACAGGTTGTAGAACTGGATATCGAAGTTGCGCTTGTTCAGCGACAGCAGACCGATGGCGTCCTGCGCCACATCGGCCAGGCACACCGGCTCGTCGCTGCGCTGGTGGCTGCCGGAGTGGGCGAAGCTCATCAGCGACTGGACGATGCGTGACACGCGCTTGGTCTGTTCGAGAATCTGCCCGCTGATTTCGGTCAGCTCGGCGTCGGTCTCACGTTCCTCACGCAGGTTCTGCGCCAGGCAGGCGATACCGGTGATCGGGTTGCCGATCTCGTGGGCGACGCCCGCAGCGAGACGGCCGATGCTGGCCAGGCGCTCGGAGTGCACCAGTTTGTCTTCGAGCATCTGCGTTTCGGTCTGGTCCTCGACCAGCAGCACCAGGCCGCTGTTACCGGGTGCCAGTGGCTCGTTGATGGCCGCTTTGTGCAGGTTGAGCCAGCGGATCTGGCCATCGAGCGCCAGGTGCTGTTTATGCAGGTGCTGGTCGGGGCGTTCGATGAAGTCCTGCAGCAGGCTCTGCCAGGGTTCGCTCAGAGTGCTCAGACGCGAGCCGACGATGCGCTGTGCAGGGATGTCGGTGAGTTCTTCCATGGCCCGGTTCCACATCAGGATCTCCTGATCCTTGGCCAGCGAGCACACCCCCATCGGCAGCTCCTGCAGGGTCTGGCGGTGGTAACGGCGCAATGCATCGAGTTCAGCGGCCAGGCCGGTGAGGCGCGACTGGTAATCTTCCAGGCGGCTTTCGATGAAGTGGATGTCCTCGGTGACATAGCCCTCTGTGCCGGACTTGTAGGGCAGGAAGGTTTCCACGATGTCCTGCG
Organism: Pseudomonas sp. o96-267; assembly: GCF_003935465.1. Taxonomy (NCBI): domain Bacteria; kingdom Pseudomonadati; phylum Pseudomonadota; class Gammaproteobacteria; order Pseudomonadales; family Pseudomonadaceae; genus Pseudomonas; species Pseudomonas sp. o96-267. The sequence continues at coordinate 16,104 of NZ_RHQP01000013.1, read as the reverse complement.
CCACGCTCGGGCCCATCAGACCGGAGAGGTTGGCCTCGATGCGGTCGCGCAGGCGGCGCAGGGCATAGGGACGGCTTTCGTCGAAGGGCAGGTGCAGGTCGCGCAGAGCCTGTTCCACCTCGCGCTGTGCGGTCTTGGCGCCAAGCGGCTTGGCCAGTTGCGCGGCGAAGTCCTGCGGCGAGTCGGCGACCAGCTCACGCCGTTGCGGGCGACGTACGTTGTCGACTGCGCAGGCTTCGGCGGCGCTCTTCTCCTCGGGGCTGGCTTCGGTGAACAGCGATACCAGGGTGAACACCAGCACGTTGGCGGCGAGCGAAGCGATGGCCGCCAGGTGCCAGCTGGCATCGTCGAGCACATAGATGACGTTGAACAGCGGCAGGTAGAAGCCTTCCAGATTGCCCAGCAGCGGCAATAGCATGGTCAGCGCCCAGACGCTGATGCCGGCCAGCAGGCCGGCGAGGAAGCCGCGGCGATTGGCCGTCTGCCAATACAGCACCGAGAGCACGCCGGGCAGAAACTGCAGGGTGGCGACGAAGGCGACGATACCCAGGTTGGCCAGATCCTGCTGCGCACCGAGCAGCAGGTAGAAGCCGTAGCCGGCCATGATGATGAAGGCGATCAGCGCGCGGCGCGTCCACTTCAGCCAGCGGTAGATGTTGCCTTCGGCTGGGGGCTGGTACAGCGGCAGCACCAGGTGATTCAGCGCCATGCCGGACAGCGCCAGGGTCGAGACGATGATCAGGCCGCTGGAGGCCGACAGCCCACCGACATAAGCCAATAACGCCAGGGTTTCACTGTTGACCGCGATCCCCAGGCCCAGGGTGAAGTATTCGGGGTTGGTGGTGGCGCCAAGTTTCAGGCCAGCCCAGAGAATCAGTGGTACCGCCAGGCTCATCAGCAACAGGAACAGCGGCAGGCCCCAGCTGGCGCTGACCATGGCGCGTGGGTTGAGGTTCTCGGTGAAGGTCATGTGGTACATGTGCGGCATGACGATGGCCGAGGCGAAGAACACCAGCAGCAGGGTGCGCCACGGGCCTTCCTGCAGCGGTGTGTGCAGAGTCGACAGCGCGGCCTGGTTCTGCACCAGCCACAGCTCCAGCTCACGTGGACCGCCGAATACCTGATACAGCGCGTACCAGCCAATGACGCCCAGCGCCACCAGCTTGACCAGCGACTCGAAGGCGATGGCGAACACCAGGCCCTCGTGCTTCTCGCGGGTGGCGATATGGCGGGCGCCGAACAAAATGGTGAACAGGATGATCAGGCCGCAGTAGCTCAGCGCGACCTTTTCCTGCAGCGGCTCGCGGCTGAGGATGCCGATGGAGTCGGCCACCGCCTGGATCTGCAGGGCCAGTAGCGGCAGTACGCCAATCAGCATGAACAAGGTGGTCAGCGCGCCGGCCCAGGTGCTGCGAAAGCGGAAGGCGAACAGGTCGGCCAGTGATGATAACTGGTAGGTGCGGGTGATGCGCAAGATCGGGTAGAGCAGCACTGGCGCCAGCAGGAAGGCTCCGGAGACGCCGAGGTAACTGGCCAGGAAACCGTAACCGTACTGGTAGGCCAGACCCACCGTGCCATAGAAGGCCCAGGCGCTGGCGTAGACGCCAAGTGACAGGGTGTAGGTCAGTGGATGGCGGATGATCCAGCGGGGGATAAGACCGTGTTCACTGACCCAGGCGACGCCGAACAGCACCAGCAGATAGCCGGCGCTGATCAGGATCAGTTCGCTCAGGCTAAAGCTCGTCAGCATCGCGTTGGCTCTGAAGGATGAAGGTAACGACGATCAGGATCAGCCACAGTAGATAAGGCCGATACCAGGCTCCATTGGGGTCGATCCACCAGTCCATGATGGCCGGTGAGAACAGGTAGATCCCCACTACCAGGATCAGAACCAGTCGGTAGATATACATGTGACATCTCGTCGAAAGATGCCGCGATGGTAAAGGAAGCTGCGCGCTTCAAGCCACAAACTTGAGGCCTGCCGTAGGGTGCGCTGTGCGCACCGAGAGCGTACAGGGTTCACTTGGTGGTCAACGGTGCGCGCGGCGCACCCTACCTCAATTGCGTTTCGGCCAGGGTGCGGCTGCGCGGAATGCGTGTGGCGTCCCAATTGGCGATGCCCCAGGCCAGCAGCTCGGCAGATGCCGCGCCTTGCAATTCGGCGGGTGGTTGTTGCCCCAGCGCGCGCAGGGCGCGTAGTAGCAGAGGCCCGGCCTGATCGGCGGGTAGTGGTGGCGAGCGGTAGCTCTTGCCCAGCTTGTGCCCGTCCGGCTGAATGATCAGCGGCACGTGCAGGTAACGCGGTTGCGACAGCCCCAGCAGTTCCTGCAGATAGAGTTGGCGCGGGGTGGAGTCGAGCAGGTCGGCGCCGCGCACCACATCGGTAACACCTTGCCAGGCATCGTCCAGCACCACGGCGAGCTGATAGGCGAACAAGCCGTCGCGCCGGCGAATCACGAAGTCGCCGACTTCACGGCCCAACTGCTGGCGAAATTCGCCCTGCACCCGGTCGATGAAGTGATAGTCCAGCTCTGGCACGCGCAGGCGGATGGCCGCGTCGTGGTCAGGGTGGCAGGCATTACGGCAGAACCCCGGGTAAATGCCGGCGTGGCCTTCGAGCTGCTTGCGCGAGCAGATGCAAGCGTAGGCCAGGCCCTGGCTGAATAGCCGGGCGATCACCGCTGTGTACTCGGCGTGGCGCTCGCTCTGGCGTACCAACTCGCCGTCCCACTCGAAACCGTAGGTTTCCAGCGTGCGCAGAATCGCATCTTGGGCGCCAGGCACTTCCCGTGGCGGGTCGAGGTCCTCCATGCGTAGCAGCCAGCGACCGCCAACGGCGCGGGCATCGAGGTAGGAGGCGAGAGCGGCGACCAGCGAGCCGAAGTGCAGATAGCCGCTGGGCGTGGGGGCGAAGCGCCCGATATAGGCTGTGTTCATGGAGCTAGGGCCAGAAACAGAGCGGGGCGCCTAAGCGCCCCGTTGTCAGATCAGGAACCGACCTGCTTTTCCTTGATTTCCGCCAGCGTCTTGCAGTCGATGCACAGCGTGGCGGTCGGGCGGGCTTCGAGGCGGCGAATGCCGATCTCTACGCCGCAGGAGTCGCACCAGCCGTAATCGTTGTCTTCGATCAGCTGCAGGGTTTCGTCGATCTTCTTGATCAGCTTGCGCTCGCGGTCACGGGCACGCAGTTCCAGGCTGAATTCTTCTTCCTGGCTGGCGCGGTCGGCCGGATCCGGGAAGTTGGCCGCTTCGTCCTGCATGTGGTGCACGGTACGGTCGACTTCCTGCATCAGCTCCAGCTTCCACTTATTGAGGATGCCGGTGAAGTGAGCGCGCATCGGCTCGCTCATGTATTCCTCGCCCTTCTTCTCTGGATAAGGCTCGAAACCACGAATCAGCTGGCTGGTGCTTTTGGCTTTTTCTTTTGTGGGCATGGATGACGCCTCTCACTCTTTCAAATCCATCGCGCAGGTTATTCCATTGCCAGGCGTTTGTCCGGCCCTGCGACTGCAAGCCGGCGAACTTACCAGATCAAATCGGGGCGCGCTACTCCCGGTTGTCTATGCCTTGTCCGGGGTGTGAGCGAAATCCGCAAGGGACTGCTCTGCAAGCGTAGCGGCGCTTTGGCGCCCTTGCCGTGGCCTTGAGCTGCCCTGCTAGAATCCGCGCCTCGCAACCCTGAAGACAGACCCATGGCTCAGCTCTATAGCGCGCGCAGTCGCGCCATCGAACCCTTCCACGTGATGGCCTTGCTGGCGCGTGCCAACGAGCTGCAGGCTGCTGGCCACGACGTGATTCATCTGGAGATCGGCGAGCCGGACTTCACCACTGCCGAGCCGATCATCCGTGCCGGCCAGGCCGCATTGGCCGCCGGGCACACGCGCTACACTGCGGCCCGCGGCCTGCCGCAGCTGCGCGAAGCCATTGCCGGCTTCTACGCCGAGCGCTACCGGCTGAGCATCGATCCGCAGCGTATTCTGGTGACACCGGGCGGCTCCGGTGCACTGCTGCTCGCCGCCAGCCTGTTGGTCGACCCGGGCAAGCACTGGTTGCTGGCCGACCCGGGCTACCCTTGCAATCGCCATTTTCTGCGTTTGGTCGAAGGCGCCGCGCAGCTGGTGCCCGTCGGCCCGGAGGTGCGTTACCAGCTCACCCCGCAACTGGTTGAGCGGCACTGGGACGCTGGCAGCGTCGGCGCCCTGGTCGCGTCGCCGGCCAACCCGACCGGCACCTTGCTGCACAAGGATGAGCTGGCGGCCCTGTCGACCTGCCTCAAACAGCGTGGCGGCCACCTGGTGGTGGACGAGATCTACCACGGCCTGACCTACGGTTGCGATGCACCGAGCGTGCTGGAAGTGGACGACGATGCCTTCGTCCTCAATAGTTTCTCCAAATATTTCGGTATGACCGGCTGGCGCCTGGGTTGGTTGGTGGCGCCTGAGGCGGCGGTGCCTGAGTTGGAGAAGCTGGCGCAGAATCTCTATATCAGTGCGCCGAGCATGGCCCAGCATGCCGCGCTGGCCTGCTTTGAACCGGCCACGCTGGCGATCTTCGAAGAGCGGCGCCATGAATTTCAGCGTCGCCGTGACTACCTGCTGCCGGCATTGCGTGAGTTGGGTTTCGGTATCGCCGCCACGCCTGAAGGCGCCTTCTATCTATATGCCGACATCAGCGCCTTTGGCGGCGACGCCTTCGCTTTCTGCCGTCACTTCATCGAAACCGAGCATGTGGCCTTCACTCCGGGTCTGGATTTCGGCCGTTACCAGGCTGGGCACCACGTGCGCTTCGCCTATACGCAGAACGTCGAGCGCCTGCAGCAGGCGGTCGAGCGTATCGCGCGCGGCCTGAAGAGCTGGAAGCCCGATGCGCTTTGATCCGCCGCTGGAGGAAGGGCGGCTGTTGCGCCGCTACAAGCGTTTTCTCGCCGATATCGAGACGGCCAGCGGCGAGCAGATGACCATCCACTGCGCCAACACCGGCTCGATGCTCAACTGCATGAGCGAAGGCTGTCGGGTGTGGTTCAGCCGCAGTAACGATCCCAAGCGCAAGTTGCCGGGCAGTTGGGAAATCAGCGAAACGCCGCAGGGGCGCCTGGCCTGCATCAACACCGCACGGGCCAACGCGCTGGTGGAAGAAGCGCTGCGTGCCGGCGTAATCCGCGAACTGGCTGGCTTTACCGCGCTCAAGCGCGAGGTGGCTTACGGGGTGGAGAACAGCCGCGCCGATTTTCGTCTGGATTACCCGGACGGGCCGGCCTATGTGGAGGTCAAGAGCGTGACGCTGGGCTTCGATGGCAGCGATGTGGCGGCCTTTCCTGATGCAGTGACGCAGCGCGGTGCCAAGCACCTGCGCGAGCTGGCCGCGCTGGCGCGTGCCGGTGTGCGCACGGTGCAGCTGTATTGCGTGAACCTCTCCGACATCCGCGCCGTAAGGGCGGCGGAGGAGATCGATCCTGCCTACGCGGCGGGATTGCGTGATGCCAAGGCTGCGGGGGTGGAAGTGCTGGCCTATGGCGCCGAGCTCAGCCCCGAAGGGATTACCCTGGTTCGCCGGCTGGAAGTCCTTGCGTAGGGTGCGCCGTGCGCACAGCGCATCCTACGGCGCAATCCAGATTCCGTTCGCGTCTTCCTTGCACGCCAGCCTCTGCAGCGCCTGGCCCTCGCACGGGCCGGCCACGCATTCACCGCTCTCGATCAGAAACAGCGCGCCGTGAGTCGCGCAGCGGATCAGGCTGCCGCTGTCATCGAGAAAGTCGTCTGGCCGCCACTCCAGGGCAATGCCGCGATGTGGGCAGCGGTTGATATAGGCGTGCACCTGACCGTCCCTGCGTACCGCAAGCAGGTTCAACTGGTCGAGCACGAAGCCCCGGCTCTGACCCTCGGCCAGTTCCTGTGGGGCGCACAAGCGAATCATCGCGGTTTCCCGTTAGCGTGAAGGTCGACGACCTCGGATGACCTTCCTCCGGCAGGAAGAAGGTGGCGCATAGCGCCGCAAGACGGGCGGATTATCCCGCAAGAAGAAGGAGGGCGCATCCTTGCGCCAAGTGGAACTCAGAACTGCCAGGAGGCCGACACGCGGAAGGTGCGACCCGGCTCGCTGTAGTAGTCGACCGGTTGAGGTGTGGTGCGGCCGCCAATGCTGGGCACATTGAGGGCGTTCCAGTACTTCTTGTCGAACAGGTTGAACAGACCGGCCTGCAGCCGGACGCCATCCAGCGCTGCCGGTTGCCAGTAACCGGTGAGGTCGACCACGCCATAGCCGGGGGCCTTGAAGTCGCTGTCGTTCTCGACCTTGTCGCGACGCCGGGCGGCGGTCAGCATCAGGTCCGCACCATAGTGCTGCTGGGTGTAGCTGAGACCGAGGGTGCCAGTCAGCGGGGCGACCGAGTTCAGGTGCTGTTTGGTTTCGCGGTCCTTGCCCACGGCCCAGGCGACCGAGCTCCAGGCTTGCCAGGAGGGTGCGAACTGCCAGTGCGCGGTGCCTTCGGCGCCGTAGATACGCACCTTGTCGCGGTTCTCCATCACCTCGAAGAAGGTCGGGAATTCTCCAGCCTGGAAGCCGTAGTCCTCTTCGTTGGCGGTGATGCTGTCGATGAAGTTCTTGTAACGGTTGTCGAACAGGCTGACGGAGCCGCCCAGATGCTTGTCGCCCAGGCGCGCGCCGACTTCGTAGCCGGTGCTTTCTTCGGGCTTGAGGTTGGGATTGCCGACGCGCGCGTAGCCCATGCCGGAGTTGGTGAAGGTGCTGTACAGCTCGTTGACGTCCGGTGCCTTGAAGCCCTGCGCCCACTGCGCGTAGAGGGTCGCCAGCTCGTGCGCCTGCCAGGTCAGCAGCAGGCTGCCGGACCACTTGGAATCCTTGTTTTCGGTGAGCATCACACTGTCGCCGGCTAGCACGTAACCGCTGGTGCCGCTCTTGGGTTTGTACTCGTAGCGGTCATAGCGCACGCCCGGCGTCAGGGTCAGTGTGTCGCTGAGGGCGATGTCGTCTTTCAGGTAGAGGCCGTAAAGGTTGCCCGGCGTCTTCGGCATTTCGGCCTGATTGGTGTGCAGGTTGATGCAGGAAAAGTAGATGCCGGCGGGCGTGCTGTCCGGGCGCGGCGGGAAGGGCGGTACCAGTACGCTGGGGCAGGCATCGTAGCCGCCGCTGTACTGCTCGGCCTCGATGCGGCTCCACTCCGCACCCAGGGTCAGGTTGTGCTGCCCCAGTTGCTTGCCCAGGCTGCCGTTGATGCCGTATTGGGTTTTCTCTATCTCGTTGTTACGGCCGAACGGGCCGGCGAGGGTCCCGGCGCGAGTGGCGTCCACCTCGTCTTCGCGACGCAGCTTCTGCCAGTAGAGGATGGTGTCGGCCCAATCCAGCAGGCTGTCGCTGCTCTCGGCACGGTACTGGTGGTCGAAGGACAGGCGCTTGCGCTCGTTGCTCTCGCGGGTTTCATAGTGCCGTGGATAGTTGGCGGTGCCCTGGTTGATGCGGCTGTCCATGTCCTCGGTGCGCTCGAACAGTTCGGCGGTCACACCGACGCGGTGACCGCCGGCAAGTCTCTGCTGAACCTTGAGCAGCAGGCTGTGCTGATCGGTGTCACTGGGGTTGGCCTCGGTGCGCTGGCTGCCCAGAACATCACGGTTTCCCTGGTTATCGAGCTCGTGCCCCTTGCGGCCGCCAGCCTGGAGCAACCAGGAGGTGTCGTTGAAACGACCGGCCAGCGCGGTATTGAGCCCCCAGCTGCGGTCGGCGCTGTCGTAGTCGTTCTTGATCATGCCGGCGAACTCGTCCTTGTCGCCCAGCAGGTCGTCCGGGTTCAGCGTGCGCAATTGCAGCGCTCCGCCAAGGGCGCCTGAGCCAACCTGGCTGGAGTTGGCGCCGCGCACCACATCGATTGACGACAGGCTTTGGAAGTCGATGCTGTCCAGACCGCCGTTCACCTCACGCACGGCGTCGTTCAGCCAGGGCATACGAATACCGTCGATGGTGGTGAGCACACGGTCGCGGTCCAGACCACGGATGTTGATGCTGTTGTTGCTGCGGTTGTAGTTCAGTCCCGGCTCGGCGCGGCGCGACAGGTCATCGAAGCTGCGAATCTGTCGGCGTTCCAGCGTCTGGGCGTCGGTCTGGGTCGTGGTCGGCAGCGGTTGCTTGGCCGCCACTCCAGTGACCTCGACAGCGGGTAGCTCGGCTGGCGTTTCAGCCAGAGCCAGCGAAGGGCACAGCAACAGCAGCGCGAGCCAGGAGCGGCTAGCGAAGGGCGGGCGAACGTGCATGGTGATACTCCGGTGCATGCGTGGCAGCTCTGCGACTGCCTGGTTGGCGACGGCGCAAGACGTTAACCAGATTACTTATTTGATGCAAATAATTCTCAGGTAGATTATCGTTCTCTCAAATTGCGCTGCCGTGTCGGTACGCGTTCGCGTCGCCGACGGTGGTGGTAACTGCCCGTGAGAGAGGAAATCCCGATGAGTACCGCAAATAACTTGGCAGCCCCGGCTGCCGGTCTTTACCAGGCCTGGCAAGCGCTGCGTGATCAGCAACCCCGCCTGCGCGCCCGGGAAGCAGCGGCGCAGCTAGGTGTCAGCGAGGCTGAGTTGATCGCAAGCCGTCTAGGTATCGATGCACAGCGCCTGCGCCCGGATTGGGCCGCGCTGCTGCCGGCGCTTGGCGAGCTCGGTCGGGTCATGGTGCTGACGCGTAACGAGCATTGCGTCCATGAGCGCAAGGGGCTGTACCGTGAAGTGAGCGTTGCCGCATCCGGGCAGATGGGCCTGGTGGTGTCTGCCGACATCGACCTGCGCCTGTTCCTCGGTGGTTGGGCCAGCGTATTCGCCATCGCCGAGGAAACCGCCAAGGGCACCCAACGCAGCATCCAGGTGTTCGACCAGCAGGGCGTCGCCGTGCACAAGGTCTACCTGACCGAGCGCAGCGAACTGGAAGCCTGGCAGCCGCTGGTCGAACGTTTCGCCGGCGAGCAGAATGTCGAGCTGCAATTGCTGCCACCGCCAGTCGCTCCGGTGCGTAAAGCCGATGCGGAGGTCGACAGCCAGGCGCTGCGTGAGGGCTGGGCGACACTGCAGGACACCCACCATTTTTTCGCCCTGCTGAAAAAGCATGAGGTCGCGCGTACCCAGGCGTTGCGCCTGGCGGGTGAGCAATGGGCGCAGCCGCTGGCGACCTCCGAGCTGACAGTGCTGATGGAGCAGGCCGCTGCCCGTGAAGTGCCGATCATGGTGTTCGTCGGTAACCGTCACTGCATCCAGATTCACACCGGCCCGGTGCACAACCTGCGCTGGATGGACAGCTGGTTCAACGTACTCGACCCCGACTTCAACCTGCACCTGCAGACCCGTGGTGTGGCCGAGCTGTGGCGCGTACGCAAGCCCAGCGTCGATGGCGTGATCACCAGTCTGGAAGCCTTCGATGCCGACGGCGAGCTGGTCGTCCAGTTGTTCGGCGCGCGCAAGCCTGGCATGGCCGAGCGTGATGACTGGCGCGAGCTGGCCGAGTCGCTGCCGGTGCTGGCCTGATCCGTGCCGGCTCCCAGCGGGGGCCGGTCGATGTCACGTTCGAGGAGTCGAGACCATGCGTCTTGCGAATATTCTGGGCGGCCTGGCGGCTGTCCTGCTGTTTCCCAATATGGCGTTTGCCGAGCCATTGCCGCAGCGCTGGGTGAGTTCCGGCGGTGCCCTGAGTGAGTGGGTGGTGTTGCTGGGCGGCGAGAGCAAACTGGTGGGTGTCGATACCACCAGTCGTCATCCGGCGTCGCTGACCAAGCTGCCCAGCGTCGGTTATCAACGGCAACTGGCTGCCGAGGGCATTCTCGCCCTGCGCCCGGACCTGCTGCTGGGTAGCGAGGAGGTGGGCCCGCCGCCGGTACTCGAGCAACTGGCTGCAGCCGGCGTGCGTATCGAGCGTCTGACGGCGCGCGCGGAGCTGGACAGCCTGCAGGCCAACCTGAAACGTCTGGGCCAGTTGCTCGGGGATGAAGCGGCAGCGCAACGCGCCTTCGCCGATTACCAGGCGCGTCTGCAGACTCAGCAGCAGTGGGTCGAGCAGGCCCAGCGCAGCCAGGAAGCGCCCGGTGTGTTGCTGTTGCTCGGGCACGCCGGTGGCAGCCCGTTGGTGGGCGGCGTCGATACGGCAGCCGACTGGCTGATCAGTCGCGCCGGTGGGCGCAACCTGGCCGGTCACAATGGCTACAAGGCGCTGTCCAGTGAAGCACTGCTGGCGCTAGACCCACAGGTCGTGGTGGTTGCTGATCGCGCCCTTGAAGGCGATGCCGCGAGGCAGGCCCTGCTGCAGCAGAACCCGGCCCTGGCCGGTACGCGTGCGGCGCGCGAGGGGCGTTTGCTGGCGCTCGACCCGACCCTGCTGGTCGGCGGTCTTGGACCGCGTGTGCCGGATGGGCTGGCGATGCTCGGCGCAGGCTTTTATCCTGCCAGCCACTCTCTGACAGCTGAAGCCAAACGCGCGCCATGATCTCACCTCTCTCGACGCGCCCATTGTTCATCGCACTGGGTCTGCTGCTCATGCTCGCGCTGTGGCTCTCGCTGGCGCTTGGCCCGGTCAGCCTGCCGCTGGGCGACACGCTGCGTGCCGCGCTGCGCCTGCTGGGCGTGCCGCTTGCAGCAGATGCGTCGGTGCAGCAGGCGGAACTGATCCTGGCGCAGATCCGTATGCCGCGCACGCTGCTCGGGCTCGCCGTGGGCATGGTGCTGGCGCTCTGTGGTGTGGCGATGCAGGGGCTGTTTCGCAACCCTCTGGCGGACCCCGGTTTGGTCGGCGTCTCCAGCGGTGCCGCGCTCGGCGCTGCGGTGGCCATCGTTGGCGGCGCCGCGTTCGGCGGTTTGCCCGAAGCCTTCGCGCCTTATCTACTGTCGGCCTGTGCCTTCGTCGGTGGCTTGCTGGTGACAGCGCTGGTCTACCGCCTGGGCCGGCGTGACGGGCAGACCCACGTGGCGACCATGTTGCTGGCCGGCATTGCCTTGACCGCACTCGCTGGCGCGGCCATCGGCCTGTTCACCTACCTGGCGGACGATGCGACGTTGCGTACCCTGACGTTCTGGAACCTGGGCAGTCTCAATGGCGCCAGTTACGCACGGCTCTGGCCGTTGTTGCTGGCAACGCTGGCCGTGGCGCTGTGGTTGCCGCGACGGGCACGGGCGCTGAACGCGCTGCTGCTGGGCGAGTCGGAAGCGCGCCACCTCGGTTTCGATGTGGAGCGCCTCAAGCGCGAGCTGGTGTTCTGCACGGCGCTGGGTGTCGGCGCAGCAGTAGCCGCCGCGGGCCTGATCGGCTTTATCGGGCTGGTGGTTCCGCACCTGATGCGTCTGTTGGTCGGCCCCGATCATCGCCTGCTTTTACCGGCATCCGCACTGGCCGGTGCCAGCCTGCTGCTGCTGGCTGATCTGGTTGCACGTCTGGCGTTGGCACCTGCCGAGTTGCCGATCGGCATCGTCACGGCGCTGATCGGCGCACCGTTCTTTCTTTATCTGTTGGTGCGGGGGCGAAGCTGATGCTACAGGTCGAACAGCTGGAAGTCCGCCGCGGGCCCTGCGTGGTGCTCAGTGGCATCGATCTGCAGCTGCGTCCAGGCGAAGTGCTGGGTGTGCTGGGGCCGAATGGTGCGGGCAAGAGCACCTTGTTGGCAGCGCTGACCGGCGAGTTGCCGGCCAGTGCCGGGCAGGTGACGCTGGAGCAGCGCGCACTCGATGACTGGTCGGGGCCGGAGCGTGCCCGGCGGCTTGCCGTGCTACCGCAGAGTTCGAGCCTGAATTTCGCCTTCCGCGTCGAGGAGGTGGTCGCCATGGGCCGTCTGCCTCACGACAGCGGTCGCGTGCGCGATGCGCAGATCGTCCAGGAGGCGCTGCACGCAGCTGATGCGGCGCACTTGGCCGGGCGCAGCTACCTGGCCCTGTCCGGTGGTGAGCGTCAGCGCGTGCACCTGGCGCGAGTGCTGGCGCAGCTGTGGCCGGGCGGCGAGGGGCAGATTCTGCTGCTCGACGAGCCAACCTCGATGCTCGACCCCCTGCATCAGCACACCTGCCTGCAAGCGGTTCGTCGTTTGGCTGAATCCGGTGCGGCCGTGCTGGTGATTCTCCATGACCTCAATCTGGCTGCGCGTTACTGTGACCGGCTGTTGTTGCTGGAACAGGGCAGGGCGCATGCGCTGGGCACGCCTGCCGAGGTATTGCGGGCCGAGCCACTGCAGACCGTTTTCGGCCTGGAGGTGCTGGTGCAGATTCACCCTGAGCGCGGCCATCCCCTGATCGTCGCACGCTGAGCTTTGGAGAGGTCGATGCGAGTGGTTCTGCTGAGTTGTCTGATGCTGCTGGCCGCCTGCCAGAGTCGATATGTGCTACCGCCCCCGGCGCCCCTCGCCCCACTGGGCCGCGAGCACGCCGACCTGGGTCGTATCGTCGATCTTGCCAGTGGGCAAACCATCAGTCCTGAGCAGCTGCTGAGTCGCCTGGCGCCGGCCCAGCGGGTGTTGGTCGGCGAACAGCATGACAATCCCGATCACCATGCCGTGCAGCTCTGGCTGTCGCGTGAGCTATCCCGGCAACGCCCGCAGGGCAGTATGTTGATGGAGATGCTCAATCCCGATCAGCAGAGCAGGGTCGATCAGGCCCAGGCCGCTGCACGCACAGGGCAGGTGCCTGCAGATCCGTTCGACGCGCTGGCCTGGCAGTCGGGATGGGACTGGTCGCTGTACGGGCCGCTGGTGCTGCATCAGTTGCGTCAACCTTATCCCCTGCTCGCGGCCAATCTGGACCGCGCCGAGATCATGCAGATCTACCGCCAGCGCCCGACCTTGCAGGGCGAGCGCTCCAGCGCAGGCGAGGTGCAGGCGCGTTTGCTGGCGGACATCCGCGAATCGCACTGCGGCTTGCTGCCGGACAGCCAGTTGCCGGCGATGCTCGCCGTGCAGCAGCAGCGCGACCGGCGCATGGCCGAGGCGCTGTTGGCCGCACCGCAGCCAAGCCTGCTACTGGCTGGCGCCTTCCACGTGCGCAAGGACCTCGGCGTGCCGCTGCACCTGGGTGATCTCGATGCGCAGACCGGCAATGTGGTGCTGATACTGGCCGAGGTCGGTCGTGCGGTGGACGCGTCCATGGCTGACTACGTCTGGTTCACCGCCGCGCAGCCTGCGCAGGATCACTGCGCCAAACTGCGACCCTAGCCGCCTTTCTCTGGCAGGCCGCAAGGTATCCTCGGCGCTTTGCCGCTCTGGAGCCTGCCCTATGTCCACTGACGTCCGCGACCTGCTGCAAGGTTATTTCAACGCCCTCACTGATCGGGATATTCGCGCCTGCCTGGCACGGGTCAGTGACGAGCTGATTCTGGAGCCCAATCAGGGGTTCGCCGAGCACGGGCGCGACGCCTTCGCTGCTTTTCTCGAGCGGCAACTGCATTGCTATCGCGAGACGATCGATGCATTGGTGATTCTGGCCGAACCACAGGGGCGGCACGCTGCCTGCGAATACCGCGTCATTGGCGAGTACCTGGCGACCGACGATGGGCTGCCGGAGGCCTGCGGGCAGCGTTACGAGATACGGGTGGGCGCGTTCTTCGAAATCGGCAATGGGCTGATCACGCGCATCAGTCTGCATTTCAACCTGCCGGACTGGCTGGCGCAGGTCGACGATTAAATCCGGCTAGGGGCATCGGCTGGAGACAGCAGGACGGACTTTCGTCCATGCAAAACCGGATAGGTGAACTATCGCTTGAGGAAGGGTGAACTATTGCTAGTGCTTTTGCATGCGAGGGTGGCTGAGGCCGGGCGTGACTTGGCTTTGGAGTCGACGTTCTATCGTGCCCTGCATGCGACCGATCAGTAGCGTCGCCGTGCTCGCAGCCAGCCATCGCGCACGGTGAAGGCACCCACCACTGGCTCGCACCGCTACCAGGTCTGGTCGTGGGGTGTCATCTATCTGCCGACGGCGGTACGCGGCCAGTATTTCTACCTGTACCTGATTGAGGGCATCTACAGCCGCAAGGCCGTGGGCAGGGAGGTCCATGAACAGGAAAGCGGCGAGCTGGGCGCCCAGCTGCTGCGCAGCGTGCTCAGCGAGCAGTGCCTGCTCAGGCCGTCGGTACTGAACTCGGACAATGGTGCGCCGCTGCAGTCGGCGACCATGCTGCAGAAGATGTACGACCTGGGCGTCACACCCTCGCACAGCCGTCCGAGGGTCAGGGACTTCATCCGCTGGTACAACCACGAGCACCGGCACAGCCGCATCGGCTTCGTGACACCAGCAGAGCGTCACCGGGGCGAGAATCATGCTGTGCTGGCTCGCCGTTATGGGCTGTACCAAGAGGCCCGTAACCGAATGCCGGAGCGCTGGTCAGGTGCGACACGAAATTGGACACCCACGGGGGCGGTGGCATTCAACCCCGAACGGGAGCAGGAATCCACTGCGCCACCTCAGCCCTGTTCCCAGAAAAGCCCCAGCTCATGGCCGGGGCTTTTCTGGGTCAACCGCCCAACTTATTCAGATCCACCGTTCCATTCGCAATGTCCCGCTCGGCGCTCGCACGCTTTTCAAGGGCCACCTCCAGTTGGTTCTGCCAGCGCTTTCTGGCCTCATCGGAGATGCCATTGTGGCTCATCGCCTTAGTGATGTGCGCGATCTCCCGCCCAAGCATGGCGTCATACTTGACGTACTCCAGCGAGTGGCCATACCGGGAGAACAGCCATACGATCCCACTTGCAACCAGTGCCACAACCACGCTGCTTGCTGAGAACCAAATGCCCTGCCACTCACCGTCCACCAGCTTCGCGATGCAGGCATTACTGAAGGTGCCCAAACCACCATACCAAAACGCCATCGTACCGATCTGAGCAGCCGACTTCCCTTTCTCAGCCATGACTTCCCTCTGCAGCACGTCGATCATCAATCGCCATCAGCTTCTCAATGAGTGAGTCCGTCGCCGTGACGGTGGTCTCACGCACCTGCCCATCAGCACCCTTGACTCGGATGACAATCGTTCCTGTGCGGACGTAGCGGGCCATCAGCCAGCGCACGATTAGGCTACCCAGCTTCCAGAAGCCAGGCAGCAGAAACAGGAATGACCCGATGATCAGCAGGTTCAGAATCTGTTCCGTCTGCAGCATAACCATCACCTCAAGTCAGGCGGCGATCCTTGCCGGCAAAGTGGCGATCAACGGACTTGATTACACGCTTGTAATCAGAGCGGCTCGCACTGGAACTCTTGATCTCTTCCAGCGTCACCTCAAACAGGTCACCTTTCAAAAACGCCTGCTGCTTGCCCTGTACCTTCTTGAGAAAGGTGTCATCTGCCATCTCGACAGCGTAATCATCGTCCCCAGCTCCAATGACCGCACGCCACCCTTTGGGGCTATCGAAGTTCACCTGGGTGAAACACACAGTCGCCTTCTCGGTCTTGCTCTCCACTTCCTTCAGGCTTGCAGCGGGTACAGTGCTGTACTGATGAGCATCCTCTTCCTTGACCGCAACCAAAACCTCGGTCTTCGTCTCGTCCACTGGGTCAGTCTTCAGAACCTTGAACACCCCACCCTCAGCACCGCTGATCGGCACCTGAATGACGGCATGCAGTGCATCCCGGGTTTTCTTGTCAGTGGCCAGCCGAGCAACAGCCTTGGAGCACTCGATAACTTCGACTTGCTGCCCTTGCTCAGACTGTACCGAGATCTTTGCGGTTCCTGTCGCCTCATCGATGTCAACCTGAGTCACCTTCCGCGACCTCATCTGACGCACTACTTCCATCAGGCCGCCACCGGCTGTAGCGCCACCCGCAACGAAGCCGAGCGTTTTCAGGAGCGTCAGTGGCTCCAGGCTGGCAGCCATCAGGATGAACTCAACGACCAGCGAGCCTTCCTTCGGCGCTGCAGCTACCGAAACCTCGATCTTCGAACCCTTGCCGAGTTGGCTGTGCGCAGCGTTCAGCAGGTCATGCACGGCGAGAATCGCCTGGCCGAGGGTCTTGGCGTCCATCACATGACGGCTCAGATCGCCCTCTTTGTCGTCATAAGAAATGGAAAATGCTTCCTTGGGCTCTGTTGCAAAAATCGTGAAGCTTGAGCATGCTTGGCGGAGATTGGACGGACGGAACGATGACGGATTTCAA
>NZ_RHQP01000012.1:63865-143611 GCF_003935465.1 Pseudomonas sp. o96-267 | reverse complement strand
CAAAATGCCATGGCAATGCGGCATGATGCTCCGGCTTCAATTCAATAACCGTGTTGCACTCAGCTCCTGCAACCGCCGGCTCTATAAAACGCTCGTCTCTATCTCTAGACCGTTCCCCTGGGTACGGGGTACGTCCGGTATAGCTACCGAAACGGATCGGGTGTGGGCGGTTCTGAGTTAAGATCGACGATGCGTCAGTATTCCCGATGAGGCGACGGATCCGCGCCAATTGGTCATTAACCAATGCATTCATGGGGTAAAGCAATAGTGCTCGACAGCCAGGCAACTGCGCGGACTCGGGTCGCTCCTGTCCCTCTATGGCCAATTTACCAATGATGGGCATAAGGAAACTTTCGGTTTTACCGGAGCCGGTACCAGTTGCGATAACCAGATCCGCAGCCTCGTCACCTAGAAATGCTGTGAGTGCTTGTGATTGATGTTCGTAAGGCCGAGGGTAAAGCCCGAGATCCATTAGCGACAACTGAGTGAGCATATCGGATGCGACTTTAGGTATGGGGAGCCGATTAAATGGATCTCCCACTTTGTATACTGCCGTCGCTTCGACATAAGGTGTCTGGACAATGGTCTCAGGACTAAGCAGAAGAGCGTGTCGCTCTCTGACAAGCCCTTCATCACGAATATGGTACTGTGCTTCGATGTATTGTCGAAGACTATCCGCCAGGCTTTTCGCTGTCTCGTGAACACCAGATGCTTCATTCATCGGAATCCCCCCATTATTGTCTTCCCTCTGCAAACTGACGCTCAACTACTTCCACGCTCAACCCAGTAAGCGCTTGGCGCACCAGCGGAAACATCTCGCTTGGTATCACATGGTAGGTCGTTCCTGCTCCGCCGTTGTCGGGAGTCGGCAGTTGCCAGCCCAGCAGCAGCGTTTTTTTCTCTTCCCGAGGCAGTTGACGATATAGGCGCAGCCGAACATGTGTTTGCGACACAAGCGCTTCAACTTTCATTGGATGGCCAGCTTGAGCGTCCAAATAAAACTGCAAGCGCCTTGCCTGTTGAGGTGGCAGCCCCGTCATTTTCCGCAGACACCCTCGCGACACTAGGACCACAAAATATTCAGACCGTGGACCTGTGCGGCATCTGGCGAGGAAGAGACCTTCGGCGGTCGAACAGGCAGAAAGCGCCATCCATTTGCCGTCGAGCCGGATTGAAACGTCCGCTAGTTCATTCGTCGCGGGTTTCAGTTGCGCCTTAGCGCTCGATAACAGTTGGATCGACCAAGCCTGCAATCCTTCAATTGGGGCGCCAATCCATTCGGCTGGCTCCCAGAGGTCAATCCGTTCTGCGCACGCATCGACGTCGACCAGCCTGACCCTTCCCTCCCCGCGCATCGCTATTGGCCAGGGAAAGGTTTGTGCGGGGCCTCCACCGGTGATCACTGCCAGTTTCGCTCCAGCTCTGACCGCCCGTGGCGGAGGCGTTAGCCATCGTCCGCCATCGAGCCGCACCAAATCCCCTAGCTCTCCGAGGCTCTCCAGAATCTCTTTGACGCCTGGTTCAGCGGCTTGCTCATCGTCGAGAGTCGGCCACAGAGGGAGCAAGCGCCGGCGAACCTGGCTCGTCAAACTGAGCGTGCTCGCTGGTACCCATGCTTCCCGATCAGTGCTGGGGGCAGAACACAGATAGGATGCGGCCCGAAGGCACTCAGCTACCGCCGCGATCCGTAATCCTTCACCGCCACTTCTACAGCCCATACCGGTTGCCAGAATTTTGCGAGCGGCATCACGATCACTCCCTAGCCACTTCACTCGACATGCTCCGCATGAACCGCCTGTGCGTCGATTTCACTCTGGAGCTCGGCAATGCTGCGCGTTAGTGCCTCGACCGGCCCCCCAATGGATTGCGCCCATGGCAGTGCCCACTGCTTCATCACTGTATGGAGCGTTGGCTCCGCAGAGCCTGTCGATAGCAGTCGCAACTGGGCATACGCCCGGTCAGCGACCCGAAGCCACAGATTCCCTGGAACAAAGTCCACCTGTGCAAGGCGCTCCCTCAACGTGCTCGGTAACGCCAATAGCGTGTTTTCAGCAGGGTTGTGCAGTGCTCTCCAGTCATCCACGGCAAGATGGCCAAACTGCATTAGCGGCAGTTGGGCAGATACCCCCCGCATAGAGAATTCATCCGTATCAAACACGGGGCCGAGTTCAGACAATGTACCTCCGTCTGGAAATGCTGCTGGGCCATGAGTCCAAGACGCAATCAGAACTAGGCGCGCATCGACCGCCAGGGTGAACTGACGACGTGCTACAAGATCACGGATGGCACTGCCATATACCTCAAACGCAGACCGGTTAGCCCCCTTGAGCAGCAAGCACCCAGACGACTCGTACACGACTTCGAGGCAGTCGGCTGCGGCATTCTCAGACAGAAGACCAACTGGAACCCGCCACTCGTGGAAAATCGCCCCGCCTATGGCTGCTGCCACGGCATCTGCAATTAAGTCCGCCGTTGATCCTTTGAACTGGATCAACTGGCCGGAAATGACTGCCGCAAGGATATGCCGTGCGTAACGATTGGCATCGTTTTTCACTACTCCGCATGCCTGCAGGTTGTTGGCAATCACCTTCCAGGCAACGTCTACAGAACTAACTTCAACGAATGGACCGGTCGTTTCGTTCTCGATCAAGCGGACGTTTGCTTGATCACCGGTATCGTGACGCGGCGGCCTGCTGCTTCGCAAATCATGGTCGTCAAGGCGTTCGCATAACGTCGCCATTGCATTCGCCGTGACCTCCCAGTCGGGAACGCGCGCACTGAGCGTATCCAGTGCTTCCTCGATTGCTTGAACCTTTGCGCGTTCAGCAACCAGGTTGGCGACCTGAACGGCGAGAGAATCCAGCACCGCCGAGATTTGCTCGTCTTGGAGCGTTGAACGCGCCAAGACTTGCGATGCCTCTTGCTGCGCTCCGGCCGTTGACTGAGCCAGTTGGCTCAGTTGCTGCAAGCGGTCAGTGACACTTTGCAGAGCCACACGCAAATCTTCGACATCATGGGCAACACCAGCAAAATTTCCTGTCAGTTGTTTAACCACTTTGCTCGTTGCTGCCGCGCTCTTTTCCAGTTGGTCGATACGCGCAGCTGTTTCCTCTGCCGCCGTTTCGGCCAGTTCAAAGTAACCCTCGATTTTATCCAAGCGCCCCGGTAAGCCATCGATCATCCGATCCCTGGCCAGTGTGGACGCGGGATGAAAGCTGTTCAGGACTGCCTGCATCGCCGGTTCTTCGGCGAAACCGCTGTATGCGGCCAGCCGCTCGACGGTTTCCCGAGGAGCATCTGGGTACAACTCGGCTAACTGTTTGAAAAAGCTGGCGCCTGTGTCCGCCTCTTGGGGGGGCGTCTCTGGCACTGGAAAAGCGCTGTCCAAGCGGCTCCTTGCCCACGCCACCCAGAGGCTAGCGAAAGCTTTCCAGTCCGCCTCCCCTTTCTGCCCTGGCTGGGGGTGCACTAGGTGCCCAATTAACCGACGTTGTTTCTCCTTGAATTCTGGCGGGGATCCGCGTCTAAACCCAGGGATTGAGGCCTGACGGTCGAAGACCAGTTTGCGAACGGTATGGGGTACCTCTTCGATGAACTCGGTAATCATCGTAACCCCGAGCCCCGAAATCCGCTCTCGTGCCTCTTGGCTGTACAGGTAGCTCATCGCGAGACCCCATCTCCTGAATAACGAATATCAAATCCACAGGCGCTCACATCTGCCACCAATTGACGATAATGAGGGAGCAATTCTGGTCGAGGCACGGATGCGCACAACGCACTAACCAGTGCCTGATCATTGCCAGTGAGTACGGTTCTCCCACCAATATGAAGCTGGGATAGAAAACTCTTCAGGCGCAAGCGCAATGATCGCCCGAGCGTCAGCAACGAGGCGTTGGCCAGCGGCTGACTAGCACCGATGGCCAACCGGCCCAACCCGCCAAAATCCAAATACAACTGGAACTGCGGATCGGTGAGATATTGTTTGAGCAGGCTATTCATTGCCGGCGGCAACAGGCATGCCTGTGGAGCATGATCAGTCGACATGTCGCTAGACATCAGTCGTCGGTATTCCTTCTGACCACTGGGTGAAACAACCTCCATCCTGCCTGTGGCCCCTCTCGGCATTGTGAGGTAGTCAAAATGCAGTTCCCGCACTCGGGTGGCCATCACATAGGATTGGCTTTGCCTTCGATGCAATGAGGTAATAAGACGTTCGCCACACTCGTTGATGAAGACCAGATCCACCGTCGGGTGCTGAAAGCTTCGCCCCAGCGACGTGCTCTTGGAATAAAACCTGTCGATATCCGAGTGATCGCTCTTGCCGATCCTGAATGCATCGCTTCCATCACGTATCAAAGTGAAGAGCGCCGGTGACCGATCAGGGGCGGTCGCGGCAATGCGATCACGTTGATTGACGGCCTGTAAGGTTGGCCCGCTGCCGTGCGTCCCTCCAGGCATCCTATGAGCGGCCAAGATGACCGCATCGGCCTCAATGTACTCGACCGTATTGATACTGACGTTGCGGCTCAGGAACGGCCAGATAGTGGTGATCGTAGGCGCCGCAGGCATAACGTTTAGTTGAGTAAAGGCTTCCAGCCAACTTATGCAGGCGTCTGAGGGCGCTTCCGGCACGGTGATCAGCGCCAAGTTCCAGCCCTGGCGCGGTTTGAGCTTGTCCACCAACAGATCTTCAGGGAATTCCGGAGTCACCGGTGCCGACCATAACAGGGCGTAGGTTTCGCAGCGATTCAGTGCTTGGGCACGGGGAAACCCGCTTTCGGTGCCTCGACCTATGGCAGTGAATGCGGCTGCGCCCCGAGCAGGTAGACCCGCACACGTCCGCTCAACGCCTGCGACGAAGGATGGATCCGGCCTGCCCTCGAAGGACAAGATCTTGTAGTCGTTCGTTGTGGGCTCGGCCATGACTCTGAAGCCTGAGCCCATCCCGCGCATATCGAGCTTTTGTACCCTGCCGCCGACATCGAGCTTGAGATAGGCATGACACGCTCGGCAGGGGGGCAAGACCAGTTCAAGCGACCACACTCCGGCGTTCTGGCCTTTTTTGATCAACAAGCGAAGATCTATGTGCCGGGTAGGCGGGAGTTGAACCTTGTCATGAATGCCATGACTCATTGATCCCGACATAAAATAGGCGCAGGCGCTGGAGGACACGCCACGCCAATGGGCAAAGTAGTTTTTCCGCAATGGCCCCGAACGTAGCCCAACCCGCTTGCGGCAGTAGGAACAAATGTAGTAGCCAGTGCTTGACGCGATATCGGCGGTAACTGATTTATTCGTGACCGGATCTATGGCGCAATCCATCGCTCATACCCTTCGCAGCTAACCGCGCAAACCGACAGTGCCGCTCGACTCCGTAGCAACGTGGCCGGCGACTGAAAAATGGCACGCTAGGCTGCCGTACAAATGAATGAGATCCGTCGACTTCCAATCTCGAAACTCAGGTCTATTCCTTGAGCGTGGAATCATCCAACGATTCAGCGCTAATTCACCGATTTCACTAACCGACAACAGCGATCGGGTGTCCGGTTTTCCACTATCGCCATGCAGGAGCTTCGTGGCGTTGCCGGCCAATTGACAAATGAAGACTTCACGTTGGATGCCATGACGCATCAGATCATCCTTGAAACCCAGTGCTTTCAGCGCCGCGCGTGTAGTGCGCAAGCGCCAGTTAGGCCCCTCGCCGAAGGCGTGCTGGTCGGCATAGCGATGATCGAGCTCCCGAAGATAGTCACGAAGCTCAATAAACAACCAGTCGGGTATATGGAAATGCCCCCAACCACCGGTGAAGCCAATGGACTTGAGGTACTCTGTACCATCCAACTTCAACCGGTTATAGACCGCAGAGCGCCCCATCGACGAAGTCGTCACGACTGCCAGCAGGCGTGCATTTTTTTCAGTCTGCGAGATGATGCCTGTAGAACCACCATAGGCATTGGCAAAATCATCATAAATGTCCCGACTGCGAAGCAGGCAAGCGACCAACTTACCGCCCAACAAGGTGTTGTAAGGCGGGATCGCTCCTAGGACATAGGCATCCATCAAATTGACCAGCCGGGCAGCTCTGTCCGCGCTATCCCAACCAATGAACTGGTCTCTGACACCAAGGTTGAAAACCGGATCGCCAATGGCAATCAACCCCATCAGTTTGCCATTTGCCTGATCCCAGACAAGGTAGCGCAAGCGCCTGCCAAAGCCGTTGGACACAGGGACAGACCAGGACAGTGACGCCAGTCTAAAGAGGTCACTTTGCCACGTTCCGGACGACACGCGCTCAAGCACAGGGGAAATCTTTTCCGGCGCAACCTCGCAGCCGCTGGCAAAATATGGCATCAGCTTAGCCGTGTTACGCGCGATGAAGCGTTCGCTCGCGTTGAGCCGTTCTTCGCGCTGTGCAGCATGCAAGGCACGGATCGCTTCCTTGCCATTGCCTGGCGGACACAGGGCCCCTTCCTGGGTTCTAGTGAAACCTAGCTGGTGCAAGTGCTCTCGCACTTTTCGCTTGAGATTTGCTTCTCTCGGATTGGCTCCAATAATAATTACGCTGCCGGTTGGCATTTTGCTTCCCTGCTTGGAGTTCACTTCAACGAGGTAGACGAACACAGGCCTTACTGTTTCGCTTTGTAGTGCTCAAAAACTGGTGCACAGGCGTCAAAAGTACCGCACATCAAGGGCATACGGTAACAGCCGCATCAGACTAGATCCTACACCGCCCCCAATATTTTATGAAGTGCCGAACCGGCAAAATGACATCACTACTCACGCGTACGCTCGCGCCCCGATAGAGCGGCTTGTTTCTTACCTCTATCGCCAGTGAGCGTAAGGCCGACTGAAGTTGGTCGATTGGCTTTGATCAGATGCTCTGGTCTTCCCTCATCCTGATTAGACTAGCTAGCAATCGCGCAAGCAGTACGCTCTGCTCTCAGGGCTTTTTCGGAGCTCTCTTGCGAGATTGGCGCGTGACATCCGGCGCTGCAAAGCCTTGAATTGCAAGTGTCTCAGCAAGCGTTTCTGCACGTGCATTTGCGGCAGCATACTGCTCACGAGCGACCGCTAGGTCGGCTTCTCGCTGCTGCAAGCACTGCCGCAAATTGTCTTGGCGCTCGCTCGCATTCGTCATGGCAGAGCGGTGCTCTTCCACCTGCTCCAACAGCGTATGCACCTCACCAAGCGCTGCAGTTCGTTGCTCGCGCGCGCTACTCAACTCTGCCTGAACTGCCTGCAGGGACTGCTGCAAGGTCTGTGCACGGCCTTGGCTCGCCTTGAGTTGAGTAGCTAAAGCTTTGTTCTCTTCGCGCACTCGATCAATTTCGCGATAGGCACGGTTCTCTACGTCGCGCGCGTAGCGCTGCTGCTCACTGCGAGCTTGCTCGGCTTGCGCATAGCTCTCCTGCAACTGCAGACGAGCCTCGGTCAATTGCGTACGCGCTTCGTCACGATGCTCCTGCAGTTCGTCGCGCTGGCTTCGCAGGTCGTCGATCTGCGTCTGGCATTGGGTCAGCAATTGCTCCAGGTCGGCCAGGCGAGTTTCTGCGCCCTGCCGTGCGGTAACGGCCTCGGTTATCTGCTGCCGCGCCTGGGCAACCTCCAGCCTGGCACGAGTTTCCAGCGCACCCAGCGCTTCGCGCTCCTCGGCTAGGACCTGGCGCTGGCTGGCCAACGCCTGCTCGGCCACCCCCTGAGCCATGGTAGTGGCCTGCTGCCAGATTTCTACGAAGGCCTGCGCGACTTTACTCGGCAGGTCCGGCAGGCGGGTTTCTCCACGGAGACGGCCAGCCAACTGCTCCCACCACTGATCGAGCAGCGCCCCGACCCGCGCCGGACTGCCGCGACCAAGTTCCAGGCGCACGCGTTCCACCGTCGGACGTTCGCCACGCGCCAACACCGCGTCAGCCGCGGCAAATACGTCAGCTTCCGGTACACCTACCGCCATCGTCAGTTCCTCGCTATATTAGGTCTGATAAACGAATGTTATCCGATCTAATCGAATTTAAATCGAATATTTAATACGTTGAACGTAATGAATAATACGCAATTGCTATCCAGCAGCGTAGTTGCCCTACTTTCCGTTGATCGCCTTGATGCCGAAGCCCGCGCTGCGGCCAGTGCGTTCGTCGCAGCCGGCACCGCCGCCAATACCGTGCGCAGCTACCGCAGCGCCCTTGCCTATTGGGCTGCCTGGCTGCAATTGCGTTTCGGCCAAACACTGGAGATGGAGCCGCTGGCGGACACGGTGGTGGTGCAATTCATCCTTGATCACCTGGCGCGCCCAGACGCGGGCGGTTGGCGGCACTTGCTACCGCCGGCGCTTGATGCGGCCTTGGTCGATGCGCGCCTCAAAGCCAAGCTTGGCGCCCTGAGTTACAACACCGTACGCCACCGCCTGGCAGTTCTCGCCAAATGGCACGGCATGAAGAACTGGCCGAGCCCCACTGAGACGGCGGCGGTGAAAACACTGCTGCGCGAAGCGCGCAAGGCCCAGGCCCGCCAGGGTGTAACGGTTCGTAAGAAAACTGCGGCGGTGCGCGAGCCGCTGGAAGCCATGCTGGCCAGCTGTACCGACGGTATCCGTGGCCTGCGTGACCGCGCCCTCCTCCTCCTAGCCTGGAGCGGTGGCGGCCGCCGGCGCTCGGAAGTGGTGGGACTCCAGGTCGGTGATGTCCGTCGACTGGACGCCGACACCTGGCTCTACGCGCTGGGCGTCACCAAAACCCAGACTGACGGCGCACGCAGGGAAAAGCCGCTGCGTGGGCCTGCAGCACAAGCACTCGCAGCCTGGCTGGCGGCGGCTCCCGCCTCTACGGGGCCGCTGTTTCGGCGGGTTTATCGCGGCGGTCGGGTCGGGACGGCAGGCTTGTCCAGCGACCAGGTTGCACGCATCGTGCAACGCCGGGCCAAGCTGGCCAAGCTCGATGGTGACTGGGCGGCACACAGCCTTCGGTCCGGGTTTGTTAGCGAAGCCGGCCGCCAGGGTGTGCCTTTGGGCGAAGTGATGGCCATGACCGAGCACCGCTCGCTGCCTACAGTGATGGGGTATTTTCAG
The DNA here is from genome assembly GCF_003935465.1 of Pseudomonas sp. o96-267. Classification (NCBI taxonomy): domain Bacteria; kingdom Pseudomonadati; phylum Pseudomonadota; class Gammaproteobacteria; order Pseudomonadales; family Pseudomonadaceae; genus Pseudomonas; species Pseudomonas sp. o96-267. The sequence continues at coordinate 134,550 of NZ_RHQP01000012.1, read as the reverse complement.
GCGGGCACCTTGCTGGGCAGCCGTGCTACCAGCTTGCTCACGCCGGTACTCCCTGTCGGATCTGATGCAAGTGCGCCCTCCGATGAGCTTTGCAGTAACGTCAAACACTCTGAGCCCTGAGGTTTCGGATTTGCAGTCACCTAGCTAAGGGCCGAGCTCTGGTGGCTTGATGCCTCCGGATTGCTGGTACGTCGTGGCTATCATCGGCAGAAATACCAAGCGCATTTCCTTCCTTGCTCATAGGATTGACGACACAGGGAACCTTCGATAGTCTTTCTAGCAAGAATAACCCCCACGCCTCGGGCGAGATTTATCTCACACTGCGCACCAGGGGGTTAGTTTTTTCCTCTACCCAGCTTTTCACCTTCCCTCCTGAACGGATCTTCCACGCCCTACCCTCAAGCAGATATTGGAAATGGATGCGAATTGGTTCGCTCCACCCCTCAGAACGCTGCCGCAACCAACTAAAATAGCTAGGCACCCTCGCCGCATCACTGTGCATTCCAATCCAAATGTTGGCGAACGATCCCTCGTCGATCGGCCCGCTGCCACCAGGCCACAGATGAACACAATACGGCAGCTTCAGAAGCAGGCCGAGAAAAGCAAACATTGCCATGCGGATGTCGCCGGAGTGCTCGCCGGGATCTAGGCATAAAAAAGGCTCACAGCCTGAATCCATTGGCAGCGAAGAACTAAGCGTACTCCAGGACTTGATACGCAGAATTTGCGCGATATCAGGAAGAGGATCACCAGGATAAACTCGTTTTTTGCCAATGATTGCCAGAAGATCACTTAGAAATCTCTCCATCTCGGAGAGACCAACTTCGGCGCCATCTACAAGGAAAGTGCCGCGCTGGACCGAGCGCTGGTACCACTTCTGAAAACCCAGCGCCATGAGCAGCAGCACCTTAAATGAGTCACGGCTCAAGTTCTGCCGTCTCTGAATGTACGAACTTAGCCCCCATCCACCAAAGGGCATCAGCGCCTGACTCTTGCGAATCATAGAATGTAGAGCCACTGGTGCCGAGGTACTCTCCTCTTCAAGCAGAAGGCAGCCGTGCACTGGACAGACATTGAACCACCAGTAGAACCAAGTGACTCTCGCCGTAGGCTGTCGATTGAAACGAAAGTCAAGAAGGAGGCAATATTCGCAGTACCGAAAACGTTTTTCGGGCGACGCCTTTAACCAGTCACCGGGCAAAGAGAATGTCCGTTTAAAATACTCTTTCGGCAAACCTAATGCCTTAGATACCGCCTCTACAACCGGCGGGGAAAGAGGGGCGTCAGCATCCTCGACGCCATGATGCTTCAGGCATTCTTTCGCCTGCAGAAATAGACGCGGTTGCTTTCCATGCAGCCCTCTCTCAAGCCAGGCAGAAAAAGCTTCTTGAGGTACCGGCTTTAGCAATCCTGAGAAATAGCCATTACGTCTCATCGTCAAAACAATCAAGGTAAGGTGGAATTTCAGCCGCTTTCTCTAAGCAGTAGTGATCGATAGCTTCTTTGCCCTCCACTATCGCCCATACCGCTCCTCGCGTTATTCGCTTGACTATGGCGTCGGTGATGCCGCCAGTAGCGCCCAGTAAATATCGGACGTTTTCTTGCTTTCCTAGCTCAGACGGCTTCTTCAAGGGTAACGCGCGCTCATAAGCCGCAAGGAACGAACGGAAGCTTTCATTTTCTTTCCAAGGAGGCAGATCGCAGAGCTGAAAACGCCGTTCCAACTGCTCGTCACTGCTAATAGCATGAAGCGCATCATCCACCCCAAACGCAATAATGGATAGTGACATCGGTGGACTGCTTAGTGCTCTTAAAAAAGCCAGGTTCTTGCGTTGGTCGATTCGTCCAGCATTTAGTAAGTTGTGGACCTCATCAATTAACACGAGTCTCATTCTGCGCAAATGTGCTAGCCGACAGAATGCTTCGGGAACCAGACCGTTCCGAATCTTACCTATTGGTACACCCAGTGCCTCACTAATGCTGTCCTCAAAACCATGGAGGTTGGGGTCGGGAGACAGGCTGAACGCAATACAGCCATAAGAGTCTATATGCCTTTTTCTGAGTGATTCCATATCGGACTCAATCTTCTTAAATAGGCTGGTTTTTCCCATGCCTGGGCGACCACAAATCAACATGCATTGCGCCTGAGTCTTCGGTGGCATTTCGTAAATGGCGCGTACCCCTGCCCTGATCGCCACCACCTGCGGGTAATTTACCCAACAATCCCTGTATATCTTACTGATACGCTCACGGTCGTTAAGGAGTAAGTGCTCACGAAACTTTGGGTCGATATGGTCAAAATTAACTGACGTCTTCATCAAGCACCTCAGCAGGAGGGGGGCGACCCTCAGTCCTCTAGAGTATAAGCGACAGGATTAACACTGTAGTCTACCGACTCAATGTGCTTTTCAATTTGACGCTGCACATTCAACGGATGCCCTGGGTCGGCAAGTCGAGACCTTTTACGCTCTCGTGTTTTACGGGCTTGCTTACCCGCCATAGTCGCAGCACTAACAAGTTGTTCATTTTTCTCAATCAACTTGAAGACTTCTGCAGCTGGCACTCTTCGCGCGCTTTCGCCGCGAATCTTCTTCCTTAAGCTTTTAAACTCGGATAGAGTGGTGTCGGGGAGCCGCAGGTCAGCATAGCTTAGTTCAATGTAATTTTTTTCACCCTCTGGAAGTACCCATATTTTTTTTAGAGAATCAGGGTCATAGCGCACCACGCACTTTGTACCGATATCAAAGCGCTTCAATGTATTAGTGTAGTAGTCAATGTTGTGTATCCTGACCCCTGCTCTTCCTATTACTCGCGTCTTAGACGGCATGAAATCAATAAGCAAGCGTTTCGGATCATCTACAAGTAAGGGGTAGGAAAAGCTGCCATCTTTGTTCTGATAATACTTTTCCCACTTATGAAGCGGTGAGCAACCTAAGGCAGAATGCTCTGTACTGTGATAGATTTCCACCTCCCTAATTAGCCACTCCCGAAACTCCGAAAATAAAAGCGCTGCCTTTCTTTCGCTTTTATACTCACCTTTAGCTTTAGTTGATGACATGGTGGTTCCAGGCAAAATATGAATCTTGCCCATGAGAGTGCCAATCAGTCGCTCAATATGGGCTCCATTATGCGGGGTGCCCCTAGGGCGAAATGTCAATTCAACTCCATACGACCGACAACTGTCGGATAATTTTTTTGATCTAAACTCTTTTGCATTATCTACATGTATTCTCTTAGGTAGGCCGTAGAAGGGATATTCATAGCCACTAAACCCATAAGACTTTAACCAGCTATTCTTTGGAAGTGCGGCATGAGCGATGCACAGCGCAACAGACATTGCCGAGGGATATGACAGTGATAAGTAAAAACCAAGCACCACTCGCGTATACACATCGATAGCAATTGTTATCCATGGACGCATTAGAGGCGTTCGCTGATCATCAACAATAATGCAATCAACTAGTGCGTGATCTATCTGGATTAATTGAAGAGGAGCTTCAGGCTGTACCTTTTCTCCACGAACAGCATAAACTTGGCGAGCCGCTTTTTTCCCGGATTTTTTTGCAAGCAATTCGCGGGGCTTACGCTCTCTTACCCGATTTGCGATCGTAGCTGAGCTCGGCGCTTTTAGGGTGAGAGCCAAACACTGTTCTTTTACTTTCTGTATAACACGCTCTACGGTCGCACCAGGCCCTGCATAGTATTCATCAATGACCTGTTGGATGATATCCTCTACATCCGCCCCGATTATTTTGACGCCTTTCGTTCTTCCGCGTCTTTTTAAAATTAAGCTCTCCGGCCCTTTTTTTATGTCTAGCTGCGCGAAAAGCCTTCGAACCTGAGAGGCACTAAGCCCAAGCGCTAAACTACATTGTTCTACGTCTTGCCTAGAGAGAAACTGCTTGGTTTTTAAAGGGGCTAATACGTTGAAACGATCAGTTGCCAACTTTATATCTGAATCCCTTATGGCGAGCTCTGCTTCTGCTTGGAACGTTTCACTGCCTGAATGAGGAGGCGTTTTTAGTTCAAACTCTATCTCTCCTGGCGAAATAATAACTATCTCACCAGAGATGACGTCTCTCGCCTCAATCTTACTTGGAGAAGTCGACGCAATAATTTCTAATCTTTTATTCCCTGCAAGAACTAAAGCGCCCGGGCTTATGCTTATTTTTTGCATGGCAACACCCATAACAAAAAATGCGGAAGTCTTCAGTAATTTAGTTAAATATGCGGAAATCTCAAAATTTAACGCTGCGATGAGAGCGACTAGAAATATTACTTATATTTTTCAATTACTTACTTCATGCGCGCCTTTAGCTAATCTCGACAACCGCATTTGCAGCTCCGCTTTGCGGTCGACAGTCCGAGATGCGCGCAGCGATAAATTTCCGAGGCGCCATATGGTTTCGCTTCGAGTCAGTGTTTGCACAACACAACACGACGGATCGTATGGGTTAGTTGTACGTAGATCGCGATTTCCTGGATCGACACGACTCTCCGGACTGATTTATTCGGCTGACTCGGCCGCGTCTCGGTAACCAGGTTGAGCACCTTATCGCGATTCTCTTGACCCATGCGTCGGCTCAAATAATACTGTATCCATATACAGTATTTGGTCGTTATCCATGCCATCCGTGGTCGCGCTTGACCGGTTGATCGACGCTCGTCGTGTATGGCGAGGCCAGGTCGTTTCATCGCCATCGGGCGCCAATTTCTCAACTGGACATCATTTTCTCGACGCCGCACTGCCAGGTGGCGGCTGGCCTAAGGCTGCCCTCAGTGAAATTCTCACGACTGCGCCTGGCATCGGCGAGCTGCGCTTGTTGTGGCCGACCCTTGCTAGCCTGACGGTTTCAGGCGAACGGGTGGTGCTGATCTCCCCTCCTCATCTGCCCTACCCTCAGGCCTGGATTGATGCCGGCGTCGATCTACGCCAATTGAGCATTATCCAGGCAGATGGCCGCGATGCTCTGTGGGCTGCCGAACAATGTTTGCGTTCGGGGAGTTGTGGCGCGGTGTTGAGCTGGTTGCGTCAGGCCGATGATCGTTCGCTGAGACGTCTGCAGGTGGCAGCTGCTACCGGGCAAACCCTGGCTTTCGCCTATCGGCCGCAGGCAGAAGCGGCCAATCCTTCACCGGCAGCACTACGGCTGGTGCTCGACAGCCAGCCAGCACAGCTGCGGGTGATCAAGTGCCGTGGTGGTTTGCCGCCGGCTCAGCCGCTCGCGCTTGCCTGGCATTGAGCCTGCCATGCTTTGGGCTTGCATCCTGTTGCCACAGTTGGCCATGGACGGCGTACAGCGTCACCGCGCCAACCCCGACGAGCCGTTGGTGCTGCTCAACGGCTCGCCACAACGGCGTGTTCTACAGGCGGTCAACCCGGCAGCTCGAGCCCTGGGGCTGAAACCCGGCCAGTCACTGACTGCAGCGCAGGCGCTGACACGCGGGTTTGCCACGGCAGAATACGATTGCGCGGCCATCGAGCGCTGGCAGCAGTTTCTGGCCGCCTGGGCCTATGGTTTCAGTGCCCAGGTCAGCCTGCACTATCCGCGCTGTCTGCTGCTGGAGGTACAGTCCAGTCTGGGGCTGTTCGGCCCATGGCCGCGTTTCGAAGCGCGCTTGCGCGCCGAGCTTTCGGCGCTGGCCTTCCAGCACCGGATTGCCGTCGCGCCGAATCCGGCAGCGGCCCGAGTGCTGGTCAATGTCGGTGATGGACTGATGGCCAGTGATGGTCAGGCGCTCATGCAGATGCTCGCCCCCTTGCCAGTGGATCGGCTCGGGCTCTCTCCTGCGGCAACCACGGCCTTCAATCGCATGGGGCTCAGGCAGTTGCGGCAGCTGTTGGCTCTGCCACGTGACAGCCTGGCCAAACGGTTTCCTGCCGAAGTGCTACGTCATCTCGATACTCTGTCTGGCCAGCGTCCGCTAGCGCTGGACTTCTTCGTGCCTGCGGATGTTTTCGATACCCGTATCGAACTGAATTTCGAGGTGGAATCGCATCAGGCACTGCTGTTCCCGTTGCGCCGACTAACGGCCGATCTGGCGGCTTACCTGGCCTGTCGTGACACCGGCGTGCAGCGTTTCACCCTGCATCTGGAACCCCGCGCGGGTGCCGATACGCAGATACAGGTGGGCCTGCTCAGCGCCGAGCGTGATCCCGGCATGCTGTTCGAGCTGACACGAGGCCGTCTGGAGCATCAGCAGCTGCCAGCGCCGGTGCTGGCCGTGCGGCTGGAGGCACGTGAATTGCCGGTCTTTGCGCCTCAGCACCAGCAACTGTTCGACGAGCGACCACAGCAGAACCAGCCCTGGGAGCAATTACGCGAGCGGCTAAGGGCGCGCCTCGGTGATGACGCCCTGCATGGCCTCGGCGCCAGAGCCGATCACCGTCCCGAGCGTGCCTGGATCAACGACTCGACCAGCCCCTTGCTGCCTCCTTGTGGCCCGCGGCCAGGCTGGCTGTTGAGCGAACCCCAACCGTTACGCGAAGCCTCACTGCGCATCATCTCCGGCCCGGAGCGCATCGAGTCCGGCTGGTGGGATGGCGAGGATGTGCGCCGCGACTATTACGTGGTGCAAACCCGTGCAGGGCAGCGCGGCTGGGCGTATCGGCCAGTCGGCAGTAATGGGCCGTTGCTGCTGCACGGCTGGTTCGCATGAGCGATTATGCCGAACTGCATTGCCTGTCGAACTTCAGCTTCCAGCGCGGTGCGTCCAGTGCGCAGGAGTTGTTCGAGCGTGCGGCAAGGCTGAACTATCGCGCCTTGGCGATCACCGATGAGTGCACCCTGGCTGGCATCGTGCGCGCCTGGGAAGCCTCGAAGAAAACCGGGGTAAAGCTGATCGTGGGCAGCGAAGTAAGGATCGAGCAAGGCCCGAAGCTGGTGCTACTGGTCGAGAACCTGACGGGCTATCAGGTGCTATGCGGCCTGATCACCCGGGCGCGGCGCAGGGCGGTAAAAGGCACCTACCGATTGCTGCACGAGGATTTCGTGGCGCCGCTCGATGGCCTGCTGGCCATCTGGCTCAGTGAGGGTGAAGTCAGCGCCCTGCCCTGGCTTCGCTCGGTGTTCCCCGAGCGGCTGTGGCTGGGCGTCGAGCTGCATCGCGGTGCGGACGATAGCGCGCGTCTGCAGCGCCTGCTCGAGCTGGCAGGCGATCACGACCTGCCGGCTGTGGCCTGTGGCGACGTGCACATGCATGCCCGTGGCCGCCGCGCCCTGCAGGATTGCATGACTGCCATCCGTCATCATCTGCCCGTGGCCGAGGCCGGCGCCCATCTTTTCGCCAATGGCGAGCGGCATCTGCGCCGGTTTGATGAGTTGGCCGAACTGTATCCGCCCGAGCTGCTCGCGCAATCGCTGCGCATCGCCGAACGCTGCAACTTCGATCTCGATCAGCTGGAGTATCACTACCCGCACGAACTGGTGCCGGCCGGTCATAACCCTACCTCCTGGCTACGCGTTCTGGTGGAGCGCGGCGCTGACGAGCGCTGGCCTGATGGAGTGCCGGATAGGGCCCGCGCACAGATCGAACACGAGCTGGCGCTTATCGCCGAGCTGAAGTACGAGAGCTACTTCCTGACCGTGCATGATATCGTCCGCTTCGCCCGTGAACAGCACATCCTCTGCCAGGGCCGAGGTTCTGCGGCCAATTCAAGCGTCTGTTTCGCCCTGGGCATCACCGAACTGGACCCGACGCACAGCCGGCTGTTGTTCGAGCGCTTTCTCTCCCGCGAGCGCAACGAGCCGCCGGATATCGACGTCGACTTCGAGCACGAACGGCGCGAGGAAGTCATCCAGTACGTGTTTCGTCGCTACGGTCGAACGCGTGCGGCGCTCACCGCCGTGGTCAACACTTATCACGGCTCAGGGGCGATACGCGATGTCGCCAAGGCTCTCGGTTTACCGCCTGATCAGGTCAATGCGCTGGCTGACTGCTGTGGCCGCTGGAGCAGCGGTCCGCCAGCGCCCGAGCGTCTGCTGGAGGCAGGTTTCGATCCGCAGAATCCACTGCTCAGGCGCGTGCTGATACTGACTGGCGAGTTGATTGGCTTCCCTCGCCATCTGTCGCAGCATCCGGGCGGTTTCGTCATTTCCGAGCACGCCCTCGACACACTGGTACCGGTGGAGAACGCGACCATGGCCGAGCGCACCGTCATCCAGTGGGACAAGGACGATCTGGATATGGTCGGTCTGCTCAAGGTCGACGTCCTGGCCCTGGGCATGCTCAGCGCACTGCGCCGTTGTTTCGGCCTGATCGAACGCTACCGCGGCACGCAGTGGACGCTGGCCACCCTGCCCAAGGAAGACCCGGCCACCTACGCCATGATCAGCCGCGCAGATACCATCGGCGCCTTCCAGATCGAGTCACGTGCGCAGATGGCAATGCTGCCGCGCCTGCGCCCGAACACCTTCTACGACCTGGTGATTCAGGTGGCTATTGTCCGTCCGGGGCCGATCCAGGGTGACATGGTGCATCCCTACCTGCGTCGACGAAACGGCGAAGAGCCGATCGATTATCCCTCTGATGAACTCAAGCCAGTCTTCGCGCGCACGCTCGGCGTGCCGCTGTTTCAGGAGCAGGTCATGGAGCTGGCCATCGTCGCCGCCGACTACACCCCCGGCGAGGCGGATGAACTACGCCGCAGCATGGCCGCCTGGAAACGCCATGGTGGCCTCGAACCACATCGTCAGCGACTCACTTCGCGCATGCTGGAGAAGGGTTACACGCAGGCGTTCACCGAACGGATCTTTCGCCAGATCGAAGGCTTCGGTAGTTACGGTTTTCCCGAGTCGCACGCAGCCAGCTTCGCCCTGCTCGCCTATGCCAGTTGCTGGCTGAAGTGCCACGAGCCCGCTGCCTATGCCTGCGCTCTGGTCAACAGTTGGCCGATGGGCTTCTACAGTCCGGATCAGGTGCTGCAGGATGCACGGCGGCATGATGTCGAGGTGCGCCCCGTGGACGTGCGCTACAGCGACTGGGATTGCAGCCTGGAGCCCGATGAACATGGTGAGCCAACCATCCGTCTGGGGCTGAGGATGATTCGTGGCATGCGCGAAGACGACGCGCGCCGTATCGAACAGTCGCGCCAGTGCGGCGCATTCCGCGATGTCGAAGACCTCAGCATACGTGCAAGCCTGGATGCATCGGCGCGCGAGCGATTGGCCGATGCAGGCGCGCTCTCCGGCCTGGTTGGCCACCGCTACCAGGCGCGCTGGGCGGTTGCTGGCGTCGAGGAGCAACTGCCACTGTTCGCAGGCGTGTCTGCGTCGGGTGAAGAAATCCTGAATCTATCTGCTCCATCGCCAGGAGAAGATCTACTGACCGACTATGCCACCCTCGGCACCACGCTCGGTCCGCACCCTCTGGCCCTGCTGCGCCAGGAATTACGCACCCGGCGCTGCAAAAGCTCGCGGGAACTACAGGCAGTCGAGCACGGCCGACCTGTCAGCGTTGCCGGTCTGGTGATCGGCCGGCAAAGGCCGCAAACAGCCAGCGGGGTCATTTTCGTCACCCTCGAAGATGAGTTCGGTCTGGTCAATGTGGTCGTCTGGCACGACCTGGCCGAGCGGCAGCGCCGCGTTCTGGTGCAGTCGCAAATGCTGCAGATCGATGGCCACCTGGAGACCGTCGACGGCGTACGCCACGTGATCGCCGGGCGCCTGACGGATATGACGGCATTACTGACAGGGCTGGATATACGCAGTCGGGACTTTCACTGACCGTCACCAGAACCACCACTTACGCCAGACCAACAAAGGCGAGCACAAAAAACGGCCGCACTGGATCACCAGGCGGCCACAAGTCGTCTTAACCAAAGGAGATGAAGCGGAGCCAGAGCGACGGCTTCCGGGAGTGTTGCAAAAACCGCCGCCTATGGAATCTTCATCGGGGAGAAGCCTATCGCCGATCCTCCCGAATACCGCATCGAAGTCGTTGATAGTGATCATCGATCAGCTTGAATAGTGCATCTGCAGGCAGGGTGATAACTCTAAGCGCGCCCTCTGGGCCGGGCCTTACCTCGATGTGAGGCGCGTTGAAAACAGCACACCAACACCGGGAGCACTCATGCACAAGAAGCACTGTCTCGCGCTGGCTTGCAGCCTCGCGCTGGGCGGCCAGTTGGCTCATGCCAGCAGCCAGTCCGAAGCAAACGGTTTCGTCGAAGACGCCAGCCTCAATCTGTTGCTGCGCAACGCCTACTTCAACCGTGATTACAAAGACAACACCAACGACGCCAAGACCTGGGGGCAGGGTTTCATCGCCACCTTCGAGTCCGGTTTTACCCAAGGTACCGTCGGCTTCGGCGTCGATGCCTTCGGTCTGCTCGGGGTCAAGCTCGACAGCGGCCGCGGCCGCAACTATCGCGCCTTCTTCGACACCGATAGCGAAGGCCGTCCGGTGGACGACCTGTCCCAGGCCGGCGGCGCGGTGAAACTGCGCGTCTCCAATACCGTGATCAAGTACGGCAACCAGTTCCCTTCCCTGCCGGTACTGGCTCATGACGACAGCCGTCTGCTGCCACAGTCCTTCACCGGCACGCTGGTTACCAGCAACGAGATCGAAGGCCTGGAGCTGAACGCAGGCCGCTTCACCGCCGACAGCCCGATGGGCGACTCGGCGCGCGACCCCAATCGCCTCAAGAGCATCGACGTGCTCGGCGGCAGCTACGCCGTCAGCGATGACCTGAGCCTGGCGGTGTATCACGCCGATCTCGAGGACATGTACAAACGCTACTACGCCAACGTCAATTACAACCTGGCACTGGCGGCCGATCAGGCGCTGAACTTCGACTTCAACATCTACCGCACCAAGTACGATACCGGCTCGGTGGCCGCAATCGATCTCGGTGGTGACGGCCAGGGTGATCGCAACACCATCTGGAGTCTGGCGGCCAAGTACAGCATCGGCGCTCATGCCTTCATCGTCGCGCATCAGCGCAACAGCGGCGATGCCGGCTTCGCCTACGACTACGGTGATGGCGGCTCCAGCATCTACCTGGCCAACTCCTACTACTCGGACTTCAACCTGAAGGACGAGCGCTCCTGGCAGGCCAGCTACGAGCTGGACTTCGCCGAGTACGGCGTGCCGGGCCTGCGCTACAAGTTCGCCTACGTACGCGGTGACAACATCGATACCGGCAACGACAACAACGGCACCGAGCGCGAGATCTTCAACCAGATCGGCTACACCATCCAGAGTGGTGCCGCCAAGGATCTGCACCTGCGCTTGCGTAACTCCATCTACCGTTCCAGCACCGATGTAGGGCCAGATCTCAACGAGATTCGTGTCTTCGTCGAATACCCGCTGAGCATCCTCTGATGGTCGCTGCCCCGGCCTTGGCCGGGGCAGTTCTCAACCACGCAGAGCTTGCGCAACGGCCCTGGCGGCATCCTCGATGGCACGTTCTTCATAGGGCGCAAAGCCCATTACCAGTCCCGGCCCTCGCGGATTGACGCAGTAACTTGCCAGTGGCAGCGCGTCGATACCGGCAGCCTGCAAACGCGCGAAAGCGTCTCGCTCGTTCTCAACCTGCAAACGGCAGGCGATATCCATACCCGCACGAATTTCTGGCACGTCGATCAGACCTTGCCAATGCTTGTGCGCGGCTTCGGCAAAGGCATCGGCGCGCCCTGCATAAATCTTGCGCATGCGCCGTACGTGACGGTCGAAATGCCCCTCGTGGATGAAATCGGCCAGCACCGCCTGCGCCAGGCTGTTGGCATGGCGTGACATCAGCGCCGACGCGCGAGTGAAGCTTTCCACCAGGTGCTCAGGCAGCACCAGATAGGCCAGACGAATCGAGGGAAACAGCAGTTTGCTGAAGGTGCCAGCCATGATCACCGAGTGCTCGGCGCCTGGCATCGAGCGCAGCGCCGGAATGGGCTTGGCGATAAAACGATACTCGCTGTCGTAGTCGTCCTCGAAGATGTAGCTGCCCTGCTCCGCTGCCCACTTGAGCAAGGCCAGGCGGCGTGCAGGCGACAGTTCACCGCCGAGCGGCGCCTGCCGTGAGGGCGTGACGTAAGCCAGCCGGGCGCCTGGTGCCAAGCGTATGCCCTCGTCCACCTTGAGACCGGAGCCATCCACCGGCACGTCCACTCGCGTCACGCCAGAGATATCCATCAACTGCCGTGCGCCGGGATAACCCGGATCTTCCATCCACACCTTAGCGTCGCCGGGCGCCAGCAAACGCAGGCAGATATCCAGCCCCTGTTGCACGCTGCCGAGCACCAGAATGCGCTCCGGTGAAACCTGTACCCCACGGGCGATGGCCAGGTAGCTGGCGATGGCCTCGCGCAACTCAGGCAACCCTGCAGGGTCGGAGTCGAGCAGCATGTTCAGGCGCGAGCTACGCAGTTGCTGCGTGTGCAACTTGCGCCACAGATCGATGGGAAAGGCCTTGATATCACCACGGTGAGGAAAGAACGGACGCAGGCCGGTTGGCAACGCGCGCCGAGAGAAAATTGGCTCGATTTCGGTCAGGCGCTTCATCCAGGGCGTATCGGGCGCTGTGCGCTTTGCTTCCACCTCGGCCACCACCTTACGCCGGACGTATCCGGCATTCAGCGTCGGGTCCGGCAATACCTCACTGACGCGCGTGCCGCTGCCGGTGCGTGCTTGCAGATAACCCTCGGAAAGCAGTTGCTGATAGGCCGCCTGTACCGTACCGCGCGCCAGCTTGTAGTACTCGGCCATGGCCCGCGTGCTGGGCAGTTTACTGCCTGCTGGCAGGCGCCCGCTCAGAATCGCACCGCGCAGCGACTCATACAGCCATCCCTGCAGGCTGGCGCCCTCCTCTGGCGCTCCCAGTGGCAGAAAGATCACCTGTGGTGGCGCTTTTTCGACCGGCATAAGAACTCCAAAGTGGACCATTTATCTTTGTAGATATTGGATCAATACCTTGATCCAAAACAACCACACAATCAATCCCGTCGACAGCCAACAGCTTTCTCTCCAACTACGGGAATTAACGATATGAAACAGCAGATCCTGATCATCGGCGCCGGTTTTGGCGGTATGTGGAGTGCGCTGAGCGCCGTTCGCTTGCTTGACCAGCACCAGCGCTTGGATGTCGCCGTGACCCTTCTCGCCCCTCAGGCCGAACTGCGCGTGCGTCCACGCTTCTATGAAAGCGACCTGACCACTACCGTTGCCCCGCTGGGGCCGTTGTTCGATGCGGTCGGTGTGCAATTCGTGCAAGGCAGCGCTACGCGTATCGATACCGCAGGCAAGCGAGTGATCTACCGCGATGCGAGCGGCGCCCAGGCCGAACTGAGTTTCGACCGGTTGATTCTGGCCTCCGGTAGCCAGGTCGCCCGACCGCCACTGGCCGGGATTGATCGCTTCGCCTTCGACGTCGACAGCCTGGAGTCGGCACAGCAACTCGAAAACCACCTGCAGAGCTTGCGCGACAAACCCGCAAGCCAGGCACGCAATACTGTCTTGGTAGTGGGCGGCGGTTTCACCGGTATCGAAACGGCCACGGAAATGCCGGCACGACTGCGCGCCATTCTGGGCAAGGAGGCCGATGTGCGGGTAATCGTCGTCGACATGGGTAAACAGGTCGGCAGCATAATGGGTGAGCAGATCGCTTCGGTAATCGCCGAAGCCAGCGATACCCTGGGCGTGACCTGGAAGCTCGGCAGCCCGGTGTCTATGGTCGACGAGCATGGCGTGCAACTCGACAACGGCGAACGCATCGAAGCCAGCACCGTAGTCTGGACCGTCGGGGTTAAGGCCTCACCGCTGACGCAGCAGATCGATGGCGAGCGTGATGCTCTCGGACGCCTGCACGTCGACCGCAACCTGAAAGTGCTTGGTCAGGACGCCATCTACGCCACTGGCGATACTGCCTATGCCGCGGTGGATGATCGTGGCAATCATGCGCTGATGACCTGCCAGCACGCGATAGCTCTCGGCCGCTCTTCCGGCAATAACGCTGCAGCTGATCTACTGGGTGTCGAGCCGATTCCCTACAGCCAACCCAAGTACGTCACCTGTCTGGACCTGGGCGCCTGGGGTGCTGTGTTCACCGAAGGCTGGGAGCGCAAGGTAGTGCTGACCGGCAAGGAAGGCAAAGAGCTCAAGATGCAGATCAATACCCAGTGGATCTACCCGCCAGAAGCCAAGCGCGACATCGCCCTCGCTGCTGCGGACCCGTTGATTCCTGTGGTCGCCTGATCGCTGAGATATGCCCAGGGCACTGGCAGCCCTGGGCATACCATGCTCAGTCGCGGTAAATCTGCACCTGCAGCTTTGACGGCGGATCTTCCCCTTCAGCCCGTAGCCATTCGCCTGGCGGCTGCCCGACCTGCTGGGCAAAGGTACGTGAAAACGACGCCTGCGATGCGTAGCCCACCGAGTCAGCGATCACCTTGATCGGCATCCCCTCACGCAGCAGATCCTGCGCTACCTTCATGCGCCAGGCCGTCACATAAGCCATGGGGGTCATGCTCATGACCTCGGAGAACAGCGCTGCGAACTTGGTACGCGACATCTTCGCCAGCTCGGCCAGGCGCTCGACGCTCCAGGCCAGTTGAGGTTCCTGGTGGATGCAGATCAAGGCAGGCCCCAGCTGACTGTCCTGCAATGCGTAAAGCAGGCCACTGGTAATACGCCCTTCGCTCACCGCGCGGCGTACCAGCAGGACGAAGACGTACTCGAACAGCAGGTTCAGCGCCTTGCTCCGACCTGGCGCCGGCGTGCGGAATTCGTTGACCAACGAACCGATCACCGGCCCAAGCTGCTCAAGGGCGCTGAGCGGAAACACCAGGGTTTCCAAGAGGCCCAGTGGAAATGGCTGCTGCCCTGAACGCCCGAACTGGAACGAAGCGCAAATCAGATCCACGCCGCCTGGCTGGTGCGCGCGCAGCTTGTAGCAGCAGGTGCTGGGGCAGAACAGCACGCTCGGTTCACTGATCGCAATGCGCGGTTTATCGGCATGCACCATATCCAGTGCACCGCGCTCGATCACGTGAATAAAGGCCATGCCAGGAGGCTTGTCCAGCACCAGAGTACCGTCCACCGGGCCGGCGAATAACAGTCGCCCTTGCAGGCTCGTGCGCTCGAAGAACTCGGAAAGAACATCCATATTAAGAACGACCTGATCAAGATTCTTTGCGTTGGTGAAAGCTCAACCGGCTTCAAGCTCATGGGTTGAACTGTCGTCGATTGATAGACAGTTCAACCCGTGAAAATTCCAATGACTTTTCACCAAAACAAGAATCATCCGTGATTTATTTCGCGGATTTTTACCGACCAAACCCAGGAACATTCGTCCGCCACGGCGCCCGCCAGTCAGATCAGCCCATAAGAATGACCATCGTCTTCTGACAGGGCCTGCATCTTCGCTCGATCCTCCATACGCTGGGCAATTTCTTCTTCGACTGCCTTCTGCTGCTCGGGTGGTAGTGCCTCGATCTCCTCTTCGGTCATGCCCATTTCCTTGGGGATACTGTCGCGCATCTTCTCCGCCGGGGTCATCGCCATATAGGCCTTGAAGGCCTCCAGTGCGGCGTTACCGCCCTCGTCGCCCAGTGGCTTTTCCACCTGCCCCGAACTGACCGATGTATCGACCTTGCCGTCTGACGCGTTCTGCAGCGCGACACGCAAGCGAGCAAAGCCCTCCTCCGTCGCCTGCCTGGCGCGGAACTCGCGCTCGGACTCAGCGTTAGCCGTGCGCGTGGTCTTCTCGACATTGCGCGCCAACTGGGCCAACCCGCCCTGCTCCTCACCGGGTTTGTTGCGAAACCCCGTCAGCGATATGCCACCGTAACTGCCAATACCTCCAATCGTGCTCATGCTGTGCTCCTTGACTGAGTTGCAATTGCCAGGCGCACTGAATCAAAGCGCATGCCAATTTATTAGGCGCACTTAACCAATTGAAAGCATTGAATATTTAGATAGACAAGGAGGATGACGAGGCAAGCCCTTGCCGCTGGTGGCAAGGACTTGCAGGGGCAGGCTTAGTGCTGACCGCTCATTTGCCGGAAGGCATCGAGCAGTGCCTGACTGAGATCGACCGAGGAGAACTTGGTCAGCACCGCGTTGGCACCGACCGAGCGTGCTTTCTCGGTATTCATGGTGCTATCCAGCGAGGTGTGTAGTAGCACGTAGGTATCGGCGATATCGGGGCTGCGACGAATTTCCTGAACCAGGCTGTAGCCGTCCATCTCCGGCATCTCGATGTCCGAGACCAGCAGCTCGAATGGCATGCCGGCCTGATGGTATTCATGCAGTTGCTGCAGGGCAGCCTGGGCGCTGCGCACTGCGGTGCAGTCGAGCCCCAGTTGGCGCAGCACGTTGAGGGTCTGTTGCAGCGCAACTTGCGAGTCGTCGACCAACAGCACACGGCGGCCTTGTAACAGGCGTGCGTCCTGGCCATCGAGCAGTTGCCCAACGGGGGCCTCTTCCAGTGCTGGGGCGATATCGTGCAGCACCTTCTCGATATCGAGAATCTGCACGATGGCGCCATCGATCTGGGTCACGCCAGTGATGAAGGCCCGGTTACCGGCCCCAGCAGGTGGCGGACGCACGTCGCGGGTGGAGCACTGCACGATACGTTCGACACTTTTCACATGCAGGCCCTGACGCGAGCGACTCAGCTCGGTGACGATCAGGCAGCCGTCGTCTTCGTCAGCCGCACCGCGTTCGCCGATGGCGCGCGCCAGGTCGATCACCGTCATCGCGGCGCCGCGTAAGGTGGCGATGCCGCGAACATTGGGGTGACGATTAGGCAGTTTGGTCAAGGCCGGACAGGGAATAATCTCATTGACCTTGAGCAGGTTGATTCCCAGCAGGCGGCCGCTATGCAAACGAAACAACAATAGCGATAGCGCGTCGCCGGTAACCAGACTCATGAACCTATCCTTAGAAAGAACGTAGACCTAGGTTTATAGCGACCGCCTGACCACAGACTTTAGGGTCTGCATGAAAAGTCGTCGAGCGAAGGTCAGGCAAGGCAAAAACAGGCGAAGAAGCGGAGTTTACGTGCTGTAAATGAGCATTCTGAGCCTGTTTTTAACGCAGCATCACCGAGCGTAGGCACTTTTCGTACAGAGCCTAATCCGTGGCCAGTTTCAGAGCCACTCGCCCGCGATTAGGGCAGGTTTCCATGTAGCGATGCGCTTCGACGAAGTCTTCGAAATCGAACACCTTGTCGATCACCGGCGTCAGCAGACGGTCCGCCGTCATCTGGTTAATGTGTGTGAGTGCGCGTTGTACAGCATCGTTGTTCGGCTCGATACCCAGTTCCGGGCAGCCAGTGAAATCCAGTACGCAGTGACGGAAGAACTGCAGGTGCTTCTTGAAGGCTGCGCAGGCAGGAAATGCCGTGTCGTTGCCGCCATTGATGCCGTACAGAATCAACTTGCCACGCGGTGCAGCGATATCACCCAGCAGTTTCATCTGCGGGCCGGCACACTGGTCGAGAATCACCTCGACGCCCTTGCCCTCGGTGTAGCGCTCGACTTCCAGAACCAGGTCCTGCTCTTCGGTCGCGATCACCTTGTCCGCACCCAGGCCACGCAGGAACTCGCGATCCTCCGAGGAACTGGTGGATACGATGACCTTGGCACCCAGTGCCTTGGCCAGTTGCACGGTTTGCGGCGCCATGCAGTGGCTAGCCTCGGTGATCAGTACATGCTGGCCGGGCTTCAGATGCGCGAGGTCGATCAGCGCCAGATAGCCGAACAGCAGGCTGGTGTAATGCACGCTGGCCTCGACCGGGCTGAGCACGTCGGGATAACGGGTCAGGGCGTGGCTGGGCATCAGCACCAGATCGCCCCAGGTCGGATAACGGTTCGGCGTGCTGGCCGGGAAACCGGCAACAGCGGTGCCGACGTCGAAGTCGCTCACGCCATCACCTAGCGCGGCCACAGTGCCAGCCAGTTCAAAGCCAGTACCGGCCGGAAGCTTGGCCTGCTCGGCCGCCAGGTTCTGCCGCCACAGCACGTCTTTCCAGCCCAGGCCTACGGCCTGAACGCGCACCAAGACTTCGCCAGGGCCGGGCACAGGCGTCGGAACCTCTTCGTACTGGAGCACATCGGCATCGCCGAACTTATGAAAACGGATCATGCGGGACATCGCTTACCTCGAGCTTGATCGCGGATTAACACTTCAATGACTGTGGACTCTATCCGCTGTGCGGCGGCGACACTATCAGACTCTATCGATAGTCTTCATGCCTGTCAGTGATTCAGCAGCTTTCAATCCGCTGCACACTGCCCGTACTATTGCCCGGGCAAAGGCTCTCATTTGCAGCGCCGTGCTGACAAGGCCCGTATCCCTCGAATGGTACCCGGATGAACCGCAACGACCTGCGTCGCCTCGATCTGAACCTGCTGATCGTCTTCGAGACCTTGATGCACGAGCGCAGTGTGACGCGGGCTGCAGAGAAGCTGTTTCTCGGCCAACCCGCCATCAGTGCGGCGCTGGCTCGTCTGCGTACCCTGTTCGATGACCCACTGTTCGTGCGTACCGGGCGCAGCATGGAACCGACACCGCGCGCGCAGGAGATCTTCGCCCTGCTCTCGCCGGCGCTGGACTCGATCTCCACCGCTGTCAGCCGCGCCTCAGACTTCGATCCTGCTACCAGCAAGGCGGTGTTTCGCATCGGCCTGTCCGATGACGTCGAGTTCGCCCTGCTACCCGCCCTCCTGCGCCGTATGCGCGCTGAAGCCCCAGGTGTGGTGCTGGTGATTCGCCGCACCAACTACCTGATGATGCCGGGGCTGCTGGCGTCGGGCGAAATCTCGGTGGGCGTTGCCTACACCGAGGAGCTGCCGGCCAACGCCAAACGCAAGGTTCTCCGCCGCAGCAAGGCCAAGCTGCTGCGTGCCGACACCGTACCCGGGGCACTGAGCCTCGACGATTATTGCGCGCGTCCGCATGCGCTGGTGTCATTCGCCGGAGACCTTACCGGCTTCATCGACGATGAGCTGGCCAAGGTCGGGCGCGAGCGCCACATCGTACTGGCCGTGCCGCAGTTCAACGGCCTGGCGACCCTGCTGGCGGAAACCGATATCGTCGCCAGCGTGCCGGACTACACCGCCGCCGCCTTGACCGCAGCTGGCGGCCTGCGCGCCGAGGAGCTGCCGCTGGAAACGCAGACCTTCGAGCTGCATATGGCCTGGCGCGGCGCCCAGGACAATGACCCGGCCGAGCGCTGGCTACGTTCGCGCATTCAGATGTTCTGCGGCGACCCGGACAGCCTCTGATAAATATCTGGAAATGCACCATCCAAGTGCTTTCAGGAACCTTGGCGCACCCTCATAGATCGAAATTGATATAAGTCCGTCTTTTATCATTCCCGCTGATATTGAAATTCATGGCATTCGATTCGTAGCCCTCCAAGACTCGTCGCAGACTCCGCCAATCCACAAATCCGACTGGCGGAGTCACCCATGGAACAGCAGCACAAGAACATCTGGATATTCCCCCTGGCCCTCGCCGGCGTCCTCGCACTCAGCGGCTGCGAACAGGCTGCGCAGACTCAGGCGCAAATGCCCGCACCCAAGGTCAGCGTTGCCGAAGTGATCGAGCAGCCGATCAACGAATGGGACGAGTTCACCGGGCGCCTCGAAGCACCGCAATCCGTCGAAATCCGCCCACGCGTCTCCGGTTACATCGACAAGGTCGCCTTCAACGAAGGCACGCTGGTGAAGAAAGGCGACCTGCTGTTCCAGATCGACCCACGTCCATTCCAGGCTGAAGTCAAACGTCTCGAAGCCCAGCTGCAACAGGCTCGTGCCAGCCAGGCCCGCGCCGCCAACGAAGCCCGCCGCGGCGAACGCCTGCGTCAGAGCAACGCCATTTCCGCTGAGCTGGCCGATGCCCGTACCAGCGCCGCCACCGAAGCTCAGGCTCAGGTCGCTGCGATTGCTGCCGAACTGGAAAACGCTCGCCTCAACCTTGGCTTCACGCGCATCACCGCGCCCATCGATGGCCGGGTCAGCCGCGCAGAAATCACCGAAGGCAACCTGGTTGGTGCCGGCGAAAGCCTGCTGACCTCGGTGGTTTCCACCGACAAGGTCTACGCCTACTTCGATGCCGATGAGCGTGCCTTCCTCAAGTACATCGAGCTGGCTCGTCAATCCGGCGCCGACGCCCGTGGTGCCAGCCCGGTATATCTCGGCCTGTCCGATGAAACCGACCACCCGCACCTTGGCCAGTTGGACTTTCTCGACAATCAGGTCAACCCGCGCACCGGCACCATTCGTGGCCGCGCCGTGTTCGACAACCAGGATGGTCGCTTTACCCCGGGTCTGTACGCGCGCCTGAAACTGGTTGGCAGCAAGCCCTACGCTGCCACTCTGATCAAGGACGAAGCCGTCGGCACCGACCTTGGCAAGAAGTACGTGCTGGTGCTGGGCGACGACAACGCCGTGGCCTATCGCTCCATCGAGCTGGGGCCGAAGCTCGAAGGCCTGCGCATCGTGCGTAGCGGCCTGAGCAAGGGCGAGAAGATTGTCGTCAATGGCCTGCAGCGCGCCATGCCCGGCTCCACCGTCGATCCGCAACCCGTGTCCATGGCCGATGACAGCACCCTCGAACAACTGGCCCGCATGCGCCAGGCCGTCGATGGCAGCCAGGCCCCGCGTGTTGCCGCTGAAAAAATCGAAGCTCGCTCGCCGCGCGGCTGATCAAGCCCGCGCGTCTAGAGGAAAGACCCATGAACTTCTCGCAATTCTTCATCCAGCGGCCGATCTTCGCCGCGGTGCTGTCACTGCTGATCCTGATCGGCGGCGCCATCTCGCTGTTCCAGCTACCGATCAGCGAATACCCGGAAGTGGTACCGCCTACCGTCGTGGTGCGTGCCGATTTCCCCGGCGCCAACCCCAAGGTGATCGGTGAAACCGTCGCTTCGCCGCTGGAACAGGCCATCGTCGGCGTCGAGGGCATGCTCTACATGTCGTCGCAGTCGACCATCGACGGTCGCCTGACGTTGACCGTGACCTTCGCCCTCGGCACCGATCTGGACAACGCTCAGGTGCAGGTGCAGAACCGCGTCACCCGCACCATGCCGACACTGCCCACTGAAGTGCAGCGTCTTGGCGTGACCGTGGACAAGGCCTCCCCGGACCTGACCATGGTGGTGCACCTGACCTCGCCGGATCAGCGCTACGACATGCTTTATCTGTCCAACTACGCCGCGCTCAACGTCAAGGACGAGCTGGCGCGCCTGGACGGCGTCGGCGACGTGCAGTTGTTCGGCATGGGCAACTATTCGCTGCGCGTGTGGCTCGACCCGAACAAGGTAGCCTCGCGCGGTCTCACCGCCACCGACGTGGTCACCGCCATTCGCGAACAGAACCGTCAGGTCGCCGCCGGTGCGCTCGGCGCGCCGCCTTCCGATGCAGGCAACAGCTTCCAGCTGTCGATCAACGCCCAGGGCCGCCTGGTCAGCGAGGAAGAGTTCGAGAACATCATCATCCGCGTCGGTGACAACGGCGAGATTACTCGTCTGCGCGACATCGCCCGCGTCGAACTGGGCTCCAACCAATACGCCCTGCGCTCGTTGCTGGACAACCAGCCGGCGGTCGCCATCCCGGTGTTCCAACGTCCCGGCTCCAATGCCATCGATATTTCCGACTCGGTGCGCGAGCGCATGGCCGAGCTGAAGAAGTCCTTCCCGCAAGGCATGGACTACGAAGTGGTGTATGACCCGACCATCTTCGTCCGCGGCTCCATCGAGGCAGTGGTGCACACCCTGCTCGAAGCCGTCGTGCTGGTGGTGCTGGTGGTCGTGCTGTTCCTGCAGACCTGGCGCGCCTCGATCATCCCCCTGGCTGCCGTACCTGTGTCCTTGATCGGCACCTTCGCGGTCATGCACATGTTCGGTTTCTCGCTCAACGCCCTGTCGCTGTTCGGCCTGGTGCTGGCCATCGGTATCGTGGTGGACGACGCCATCGTCGTGGTGGAGAACGTCGAACGTAACATCGCGCTGGGCAAATCGCCGGTCGAGGCCACTCGCCAGGCCATGAAAGAGGTGACCGGCCCCATCGTCGCCACCGCCCTGGTGCTGTGCGCCGTGTTCGTGCCGACGGCCTTCATCTCCGGCCTGTCTGGCCAGTTCTACCAGCAGTTCGCACTGACCATCGCCATTTCCACGGTGATCTCGGCCATCAACTCGCTGACCCTGTCGCCGGCCCTCGCTGCCATCTTGCTCAAGGACCATCACGCACCGAAAGATGCCTTCTCTCGCGGGCTCGACAAGCTGTTCGGTGGCTGGCTGTTTGCCCCGTTCAACCGCATGTTCGAGCGCGCCAGTAACCGCTACGTCGGTACCGTGCGTCGCGTACTGCGTGGCAGCAGCATCGCCATGCTGATCTACGGTGGCCTGCTGGTGCTCGGTTACCTGGGTTTCTCCAGCACGCCGGCCGGTTTCGTGCCGCAGCAGGACAAGCAGTATCTGGTGGCCTTCGCCCAGTTGCCCGACGCGGCGACCCTCGATCGCACCGAAGTGGTGATCAAGCGCATGAGCGAAATCGCCAGCAAACATCCGGGCGTGGAAAACACCGTGGCCTTCCCGGGCCTGTCGATCAACGGCTTCACCAACAGCCCCAACAGCGGCATCGTTTTCGTCACGCTCAAGGACTTCGGCCTGCGCAAGGACGAAAGCATGTCTGCCGGCGCCATTGCAGCCGAGCTCAACGGCCAGTTCAGTGAGATTCAGGAGGCCTACCTCGCCATCTTCCCACCGCCGCCGGTACAGGGCCTGGGCACCATTGGCGGCTTCCGCCTGCAGATCCAGGACCGTGGCAACCTGGGCTATGAAGAGCTGTATACGCAGACCCAGAACATCCTCAACAAGGCCCGTCAGTTGCCGGAGCTGAGCCCGATGTCGGTGTTCACCAGCTACCAGGTCAACGTGCCGCAGGTCGATGCCGCCATCGACCGCGAGAAGGCCAAGACCCACGGTGTGGCCATCAGCGATATCTTCGACACCCTGCAGGTGTACCTGGGCTCGCTGTATGCCAACGACTTCAACCGTTTCGGCCGCACCTACCAGGTCAACGTCCAGGCCGACCAGCAATTCCGCCTGGAGCCGGAGCAGATCGGTCAGCTCAAGGTACGCAACAACCGTGGCGAGATGGTGCCGCTGTCGACCTTCGTCAAGGTCGATGACAGCGCAGGTCCGGATCGGGTGATGCACTACAACGGCTTCCTCACTGCCGAGATCAACGGTGCCGCCGCGCCGGGTTACAGCTCGGGCCAGGCCGAAGCGGCCATCGCCAAACTGCTCAACGAGGAACTGCCGATCGGTATGACCTTCGAGTGGACGGATCTGACCTACCAGCAGATCCTCGCCGGCAATACCGCGATCTTCATCTTCCCGCTCTGCGTGCTGCTGGCCTTCCTTGTGCTGGCCGCCCAGTACGAAAGCTGGAGCCTGCCGCTGGCGGTGATTCTGATCGTGCCGATCGTGCTCTTCACCGCCATCACCGGGGTGATCATCGCGGGTCTCGACAACAACATCTTCACCCAGATTGGCTTGATCGTACTGGTAGGCCTGGCCTGCAAGAACGCGATCCTGATCGTCGAGTTCGCCAAGGAGAAACAGGAAGAAGGGCTTGATCGTGTCGCGGCCGTGCTCGAGGCCTGCCGCCTGCGTCTGCGCCCGATCCTGATGACCTCGATCGCCTTCATCATGGCCGTGGTGCCGCTGGTGCTGTCCAGCGGTGCAGGTGCCGAGATGCGCCACTCCATGGGTGTGGCGGTGTTCTCCGGGATGATCGGTGTGACCTTCTTCGGTCTGCTGCTGACGCCTGTGTTCTATGTCCTGATTCGCGGCTCCGTCGAAAAACGCGAAGCCCGCAAAGCCGCCCGTCTGCAGGAGTCGCATGCATGAAAGCCTTTGCCCCCGCTCTCCTGACCCTGGCGCTGTCGGCATGCGCCGTCGGCCCGGACTACCGAGCGCCTGTAACCGACCCGGCGCGCATCGCCGCGCTGGAAGCGGCCGATTATGACCGTAGCCGTTTCGAAGCCGCCTGGTGGCAGCAGTTCGACGACCCGACGCTGAACCAGCTGGTGCAGCGCTCGCTTCAGGACAACCGCGAGCTGCGCGTCGCCTTCAATCGCCTGCGTGCGGCGCGGGCGATTCGTGATGACGTGGCCCATGACCGTTTCCCCACCGTTACCAGCCGCGCCAGTGGTGAGTTCGGCAAGGCCCAGCAGCCTCCGACCACGGACGAACGTATTCGTCAGGAACGCTACGACCTGGGCCTGGACATGGCCTGGGAAGTGGACCTGTTCGGCCGTATCCAGCGCCAACTGGAAGCCAGCGAAGCACGCATCGAAGTGGCTGAAGCGGATTATTACCAGCTGCAGGTCAGCCTGATCGCCGAGCTGGTCGATGCCTACGGCACCCTGCGCGGCGCGCAATTACGCGAAAGCATCGCCCGTGAAAACCTGAAGAATCAGCAGGATTCGCGTTCCATCACCGAGCAATTGCGCGATGCCGGCGTTGGCAACGAGCTGGACGTACTGCGTGCCGATGCCCGCCTGGCCGCCACCGAAGCCAGCCTGCCGCAACTGCAGGCCCAACAGGTGCGTGCGCAAAACCGCATCGCCACCCTGCTTGGCCAACGCCCGGAGCAGTTGCAGATCGATCTGTCGCCCAAACCGCTACCGGTGATTGCCAAGGCGTTGCCCATCGGCAACCCGGGCGAACTGCTGCGCCGCCGCCCGGATATCCAGGCGGCCGAGCGTCAGTTGGCGGCGGCCACGGCAGAGGTCGGCGTAGCGACTGCTGACCTGTTTCCACGGGTCAGCCTCTCCGGCTTTCTCGGTTTTACCGCCGGGCGCGGCTCACAGCTGGGCTCCTCAGCTGCCCGCGCCTGGGGCGTAGCACCGAGCATCAGCTGGGCGGCCTTCGATCTCGGTAGCGTGCGGGCGCGTCTGCGCGGCGCCGAAGCCGAGGCCGATGGTGCGCTATCGCAATACGAGCAGCAGGTGCTGCTGGCGCTGGAGGAATCGGAAAACGCGTTCAGCGACTACGCCAAACGCCAGCAGCGCCTGGTTTCCCTGGTTCGCCAGGCCGAAGCCAGCCGTGCGGCGGCGGATCAAGCGGCGATTCGCTATCGCGAAGGCACGGTAGATTTCCTCGTGCTGCTGGACGCCGAGCGCGAGCGCCTGGCCGCCGAAGATGCCCAGGCCTCTGCGGAGGTCGAGCTGTACAGCGGCATCGTCGCGATCTACAAGGCGCTCGGTGGCGGCTGGCAGCCGCAGGCCTGAACCCACTCTCCCCGGTCGGCGCCCTGCCGGCCCTCCTCAGCCCCAGGGTGGATGCTCCGGGGCTTTTTTATGCCTGCCCATCACACACCACGCGATTGCGACCTTGGCTCTTGGCCCGGTACAACGCTGCATCGGCCCGTTGCAGAAGCGTCTGCGCAGGGCTGTTGGAGTCGCTCTGCATCAAGGCGATGCCGACGCTGATCGTGACGTGCCCCAAAGGCGAACGCTCGTGTGACAGCGTCAATGCTTCGACCGCCTTCACCAGTTTCTCTGCCATGCTTTGCGCCCCGGCAAGCCCGGTCGAAGGTGCGAGAAAGACGAATTCCTCACCGCCATAGCGTGCCACCAGGTCGGTGGAACGACTGATGGTTGCTGCCAGGGTATGCGCAATCTGCTGCAGACAGCTATCGCCGGCGGGGTGGCCGTAATGGTCGTTGTAGGCCTTGAACCAGTCGACATCCAGCACGGCCAGGGCCAACGGCTCACCGACACGCTGGGCGCGCTTGCATTCCTTGGCCAAGACCTCGTCGAAGTGCCGACGGTTGGCGATGCCCGTGAGTGCGTCGGTCAGGCTGAGCGTCTCCAGCCGGCTATTGAGTACCTGCAGCTCTTCGGTACGTACGGCAACGCGGTGCTCCAGCTCACGTTCGGAATGCTGCAGGGTTTCCACCAGTTGTTCCTGGGCTTGCAGCAACCTTGCCTGAGCTTGCAGTTTTTCCTGACGCATCACGTTGATGCGGTCGGCCAGTGCGAAGGCCAGCAGCAGCATCTCCAGTGACGAGCCGATCTGCAGGCCGTCTTCCGTAAACGCGTTGGTCGGCAAGATGCCCAGGGCACGCAGGGTCGTGGTGGCACCACCAAGAATCAGCAGGCCGAAGGCAGCAAGAAAGAAGTAGGCGCTGCGCTGGCGCTTGAGGGCGCAGGCCAGCCCTACCCCCATCATCACGAAGGCGGTCAGCAAATAGACGACGATGGCCACTCGTGAGACCTGTGGCAAGGCGACGGCGTAGATCAGTGGGGAAGCCAGGTACAGAGCCACCAACGCCAGCAAACCGCGGTCTACTCGGGGCAACAGGCGTGTGGTCTGCAGCATGCTGCGCATGAACAGCAACATCCCGCTCAGCGCCAGCGATGCGCCGGAGTAATACACCACGTTGGAGTTGAGCGGCAGGCCAAACAATGTCCAGTCGGGCGCCATGCCGTTCTTGATCGTCAAAGCGCAGACGGCGCACAACACGAAGGTCACATAGAGCAGGTAAATCCGCTCACGCAGGGCGATGAACAGCATCAGGTTGAACAGGATCATGGCAATGGCGATCCCCATGTATCCGGCACGCGCCATGTAGTCTTCGCGCTCGTAGGCATGGAACGCCTGCACCGACCAGAGCTGTAACGGCACCAGCAGGCCTATGCTCGACTCGACCCGCAGGTACACCTCTTGCTGAGAGTGCGCAGCCAGGTGCAGCGGGAAGACGAAGTTGCGATTGTCGTAAGCCTTGCCGCCCTGCGGGCGGTCAGCCCCGGTGAACCAGGCGCGATAGCCACCCTGCCCGTCTGGCACGTAGGCATCGACCAGGGATATACGTGGATTGTCGACCACCAGCAGGCGCGTCACCGACTGGTCGCTGGCATTGCCGACGTCAAGACGAAACCAGTAGGCCGAACGGGTGAAGCCCAGTGCGAAGGATGAGCTTTCGACGCGCTCATATCGGAAGCGCTCGCTCACTTCGCGCGAGCTTACGTCCTCCAGCGTCAGCCCTCGCGCGGCATCCTCCAGCATTCCGACATGTGTAGTCAGCGACAGCGGCTGCGTGCCCAGCTGCGCGACGTCGAGATAGCCAACATCGGCCCTTGTCGAGAGTGACAGCAGCAACAGGCTCAGTAACAGCCAGGGAGAGAACCTAAGACGGCGATGGGCTTTCATGGAGGTTTTGACTGAGGCTCGGATGAGCTCCGGCTCGCGCGTGATCACGGGGAGCAGAGTCTACAAGACTCCCCCGAGCGGCGCCAAAACGCCGGATGATCACAGCACTGCGATGCCAATCATCGTCGCCAGCATCTTCATAGACAGCACCAGAAAGCAGGGCTTACGCACTACCCTTCGGTGTCCGATAGACTGCTTGTCGGAATCGCCAGGGACATATCCATGACTGCAGAC
Organism: Pseudomonas sp. o96-267; assembly: GCF_003935465.1. Taxonomy (NCBI): domain Bacteria; kingdom Pseudomonadati; phylum Pseudomonadota; class Gammaproteobacteria; order Pseudomonadales; family Pseudomonadaceae; genus Pseudomonas; species Pseudomonas sp. o96-267. The sequence continues at coordinate 107,150 of NZ_RHQP01000012.1, read as the reverse complement.
CAGATCGCCGCTTTCTGCCTCGCCCTACCCGGTGCCCGTGAAGACCTCAAATGGGGCAGCAACCGGGTGTTCTCGGTAGCGGGCAACAAGATGTTCGCCATCCTCGATTTTCTCGGCGAAGACTTGGCCTTCAAGGTCGATAACGACCTGTTTCTCGGCTATGTCGACCGCCCGGGCATCCGCCCTACCCCGTATCTGGCGCGCGCTCACTGGGTCAGCATGAGCGCCCAGCGATTGCCGTTGGGCGACGATGAACTGCGCCAGTTACTGACGCGCTCGCATCAACTGGTGGTGCGCAAGCTGCCCAAACGCCTGCAACCCGGCCTGCTACTGGACGAATAAGGGGATATGACGGGCGATATAGGCGCCATCGAGCAACAGCAGATCGATCCAGAACAACTGATGACCGGCGACGATCAGCCAGAAAACCGCCTGATAGGACGCTTTGCGCGTTTTGTGCCGGAACGCCTGCTGAGCGATCAGCGCGCCTGGCCAACCACCGGCCAGCTCAACCAGGTGCAGGGTGTTTTCTGCCGTGCGCTGACCACCGCTCTGAGCGCTACGTTTATCCAGCCAGTACTGCATAAAGCTCAGCAGGCTGGCCAGCAGATAGAGCGGTAGCATCCACCAGAGCCCCTTGCCGAACAGTGTCACGGAGCCGAGCAATGGCAGGATGCAGAGTAATACGAACATCACGGCCTTGCCGGAGAAATTCTGGATAGTCCCCTGCGCCGCTGACCGCTGCGTGGGTTTGGCAACAGGCTTTCGCGTTGCGGGCGCGGCCTTGACAGGCGCTTTCGGTTTACGCCGAATCGCCTGGCGATCGAGGCTGAGCTCACCAGCCAGGCGCAAGTGCTCGGCACGTGGCCGCCCTCGCTCGTCACGCCCCGCGATGAACAACACCTCGTCACCTGGCTGCGGGCGGCGATCACCGCGCATCACAGAGATATGCGCGAATACCTCGCCCCCTCCGTCCTGCGGCTGGATGAAGCCAAAGCCTTTGGCGTCGTCCCAGCTTTTCAGACGCCCCTTGCGCTCGTTACCGATCACGGTTGCGCCGTACTCCAGTCGATCAGGTGCAACTGCCAGGTGGCGAGAATCACCAGGCCGAAAGCGATGCGGTACCAGGCGAACACCGCGTAACTGTGGCTGGTGATGAACTTGAGCAAGGCGCGCACGGTGATCATCGCCACGATGAAGGTGCTGACGAAACCGATGGCGAAGATCGGCAAGTCACTCATCTGCAGGATGTCGCGGTACTTGAACAGCGAATAGACCGTGGCCGCGACCATGGTCGGCATGGCCAAAAAGAACGAGAACTCGGTCGCGGCCTTGCGCGACAGCCCGAATACCAGGCCGCCGATGATGGTGGCGCCTGAGCGTGACGTGCCCGGAATCAGCGCCAGGCATTGCGCAAAACCAACCTTGAGCGCCAGTTTCCAGGTCATGTCGTCGACCGACTCGGCCTTGATCGCGTGTTCGCGCTTCTCCGCCCAGAGCATGATGACGCCACCGATGATCAACGCCATGGCCACGGTGATCGGATTGAACAGCCAGTGCTCGATCAGATCGGCGAAGGCCAGGCCGAAGATCACCGCAGGGATGAACGCCAAAAGTAGATTGAAGGTGAAACGCTGGGCTTTCGGGTCACTGGGCAAGCCCACGACCACGCCGAGTACTTTCGCTCGAAATTCCCAGATAACGGCCAGAATGGCGCCGAGCTGGATGATGATCTTGAACGCCGTCGCGGTTTCGCCATTGAAGCCCAGCAGGTCACCGACCACGATCAGGTGTCCGGTACTGGAAATCGGCAGGAACTCGGTCAGGCCTTCCACTATGCCCAGAATCAGGGCCTGAAAGGCCATCCAGATATCCATCAAATCCCCCAAAGCGTGGCGACTACCTACGCGTAAATTTAAAACGTGGAGCTTGGCCCCGGCCGTGGGACACAAGTCAGTTGTGGAGGTTCCTGGCAACGGTCTAACGCGGTGCTATTCAGGTTCTTTGCCGGGGTGCCGAAATGCTATCAGACAACTAGAGTGAATAATGCCTCGTTGTGCCAGTATTGCCCTGTGCCACTCGAAGCAACCCTGAAGCCGACAATTACAACAATCAGGAATTCGTCCATGAACAGCTTGCGTAGTCTTCCCATCAGCCGACGTCTTTGGCTGATCCTCGCGTTGGCCATCCTGACGCTGATTTTGCAGGGCGCCTATATGCTGCGCCAGATCCACACCGACCTTTATGCCGGCAAATCGGAAAAGACCGAGCATGTGGTGCAGAGCGCGGCCGGTATTCTCAAGCATTTCCATAGCCTGGAAAGCGCCGGCAGCCTGAGCCGCGAAGAGGCGCAGAAGCAAGCCATGGATGTGGTGCGCGGTTTGCGCTATGACGGCCAGGAGTACTTCTGGATCAACGACCAGACCCCGGTCATGCTGATGCATCCGATGAATGCCAAGCTCGAAGGCCAGAATCTTGGTGGCTTCAAGGACCCGGATGGCAAAGAGCTGTTCAACGAGATGGTCGCTGTGACCCGTAGCAAAGGTGCGGGTCAGGTCGATTATCGCTGGCCCAAACCCGGCGCCACTGACCCGGTACCGAAGATTTCCTATGTCGAGCTGTTCCAACCCTGGGGCTGGATTATTGGCTCCGGCGTCTATGTCGATGATGTCCAGGTGGAGTTCCGGGCTCAGGCGATCAAAGCCATGAGCATCGGTTTGCTGATTGCCGTGCTGCTGGCGGTGCTGGTCGTGCTGATCACGCGCAGCATCGTGCAGCCATTGCAAGCTGCAGTGGACGCCATGGCCAGCATTTCCAGCGGTGAAGGCGACCTGACCCGTAACCTCGACACCCACGGGCGTGACGAACTGACTGCCCTGGCAACCTACTTCAATGCCTTTACCGCAAAGCTGCGCCATGTGATCCGGCAGATGCTCGATTCAGCCGGTTCGCTCGATCAGGCCGCCCGCTCGCTTGGCGACATTTCCAGTGAGGCGCAGCGTCACAGCCAGCAACAGGCGCAGCAGATGGAGCTGGTCGCGACCGCCGTCAACGAGGTGACCTACGGTGTGCAGGACGTGGCGAAGAACGCCGAGCACGCCTCCAGCGAAATGCACACCGCCGAGGACCAGGCCAGACATGGCCAGCAGAACATCGAAGCGAGCCTGCGCCAGATCGATCAGTTGTCGGGCACCATCGACAAGGCCGTCGAGGTGATCCAGTCACTGGCCAGCGAGAGCACGCAGATCGGCAGCGTGCTGGAGGTGATCCGCTCCATCGCCGAGCAAACCAACCTGCTCGCCCTCAACGCTGCCATCGAGGCTGCCCGCGCTGGTGAGCAGGGTCGCGGTTTCGCTGTGGTTGCCGACGAAGTGAGGCTGCTGGCGCAACGTACGCAAACCTCCACCGCAGAAATTCAGGGCATGATCGAGCGTCTTCAGGGCAACTCCGAGGCCGCGGTCAAGGTGATCAACGAAAGCAGTCGCGCCTCCCAACTGACTGTGGAACAAGCCAGCCAGGCCGGCGAAAGCCTCGCCCAGATCGCTCAGTCGCTACGCAACCTGACCGGTCTCAATGCCTCGATCGCCAGCGCCACCCTGCAGCAATCCCACGTGGTGGAGGACATCAATCAGAACGTCACGCAGACGGCAGCGCTGGCCCACAACACCGCCGAGGCTGCCGAGCAGTCGAGCGCGGCCAGCCAGCACCTGAAACAGCTGGCCGACCAGCTCAGTCGTCTGCTTGGGCAGTTCCGCGTATGAGTCGACCATGAGCAGCATGCAGCATCAGGAGGTCGATTTCAGTCGACCACAGAACCAGGACCTGATCTGGGACTTGGACAGCATGGCCCGCCGTGAGCTGGCCGAGCGTTTCATCAAGCTGTTCGAGAACCGCTTGTGCGTCTATTCCGAGTCGGTGGGGCAGTTGTACACCAACTACAGCCTGCACTTCCCCTCCGATCTCGGGCGCAAGATGGTGGTGCTGCCCAATCCCTACGCCTTCCACGACACCCTGCACGGCATCGATAGCCAGGCCATCCGCAAGACGGGCCTGTGCGTGTTGCCGGGCAAGGTTCTGGGTAAACCGGGCCTGCTGCTCAGCACCCAGATCAGGGATGGCGGGCCGGCGCCCAAGACCATGCCCTTCAAACCAGCCCTGGCGCAGATCATCAGCAACCAGAAGAAAATCGGTGATCTGTTCCTGCCGGTGCTGATGAAGGGCGACCTGCGCGAGTTCGACCAGCAGATGCCCTATATCCACCTGCATCGCCTGCAGCTGGCACGCCTGGAGCGACTGTCGAGCTTCGAGCGTGACGACATCCAGCAAACCATCACCCGCAAGCTGCTGATGCTCTATCGACAAGCCGACAGCCTGGTGTGCTGAGCCGCCTGCATCAGTACAATCGCCACCCTTTCCTGATTTGAGGGCGCCAGATGTCCTGGCTCGAACTCGTTGCTGCCGGGCTCGGCATCGTCGCTGTCTGGCTGACGGTCAGACAGAACCCCTGGTGCTGGCCAATCGGCTTGATCATGGTGCTGCTCTACGCCTGGCTGTTCTACGACTGGCGGCTGTATTCCAACTTGCTCTTGCAACTGTTGTTCGCCGCGCTGCAGCTCTACGGTTGGTGGCAGTGGACCCGTGGCGGTGACCGCCACGATGGACGCAAGGTCAGCCGCCTGGGTGTGGTCGCCGTTCTGACTGGATTGCTGATCGGCGCGCTCGGTGCCGGGTTGCTCGGCTACCTTATGGCCACTTACACCGATGCCAGCTCGCCCTGGCTGGATTCGGCACTGACCGCCTTCAGCCTGGTCGCGCAGCTGTGGATGGCGCAGAAACGCCTGCAATGCTGGGCGCTCTGGGTAATGGTCGATATCTGCTACGTGGCCTTCTTCCTTTATAGCGAGCTGTACCTGACTGCAGGTCTCTACGCGGCCTTCACCGCCCTGGCCATAAATGGCTGGCTCACCTGGCGCCGCGATCCGGCGTTGCAGCACGCGTCATGAAAGTCCTGGTGCTGACCGGCCCCGAGTCCAGCGGCAAGAGCTGGCTGGCAGCGCAAATACAGGCGCGCTTCGGTGGCGTGGTGGTGGGCGAGTACGTGCGCCACTTCATCGACGAACAACAGCGCGATACTTGCTACGCCGACATCGCCGAGATCGCGCGCGGCCAGTTGGCCTGGGAGGATGCTGCACGAGCAACCAGGCCGCCGCTGCTGATTCTCGACACGCACCTGCTGAGCAACATGCTCTGGAGCCAATTCCTGTTCGGCGATTGTCCGCACTGGTTGGAGGCCGAGTTGCTGGCGCGTCACTACGACCAGCATCTGTTGCTCGACCCCGCTGGCGTGCCCTGGGTTGAAGATGGCCAGCGTTGCCAGCCACAGTTGGCAGAGCGCCAGGCTTTTCATCAGGCTTGCCGGGGCTGGCTGCAGGGTAACGGGCAGCGTTTCTGCGAACTTTCAGGTGGCTGGGACGAGAGGCGCCAGGCTGCGCTGAAGCAGGTCGCGACGCTGCTCGGCTCAGCGAATCAACACGCTGGCCCAGGCCACTAGCAGGCTCAGGCAGACCACCAGGGTCAACGGCGTACGCAGGGCCGGATACCATTGCGGCGCCAGCCCTACGCGTACTGCGTGCATGTCTGCCAGGTACAGGCCGATAAAGGCAAAAAGGAAAATCGGCAGGGACAAGCCAATCGGCAGTCCACCAGCCAATGCGGCCCAGCCCAGCAAGGGCGGAATTACCGACAGCCCCAGTTGCAGCTTGGCCTTTTCATCGGTTTCCTCCGCACGCATCGCCAAACCCCAGTGAATGGCGCCCATGAAGGCCAGAATCACCGCAGCAAAATCCAGCAGCGCGTCCAGCACGAAAGGCCGCCAGCCCAGGGGAATCACCCAGATCCCCAATGCACCACCAACGAATGGTACCAGCCCGGCATACCCCAGTAATCCGGCCAGTTGCGGCGGTTTCTCGGCCTCGAACGGGTGCATGACGATCTCCTTGCGATGGGGTTGCCGAGCACCTTAGCAGTGTTTCTCAAGCGTTACAGCCATGACCCTCAGCGCAGGCGATGCTTGTGCAACAAGCGATAGAAGGTTGGCCGCGAAATTCCTAGCGTGCGCGCGGCCTGGCTCATGTTGTTGGCATAGTGGCCCAGCACGTCGTTGAGCGCCTGGCGTTCGGCCCGTCGTATGTAGTCCTCCAGCGTCACCGGAGCATCGATGCTCGCTTGTGCCGGGCGCAAACCAAGATCGGCTGCAAGAATCTGCTGACCTTGAGCCAACACCAGGGCGCGTACCACGTGATTGCGCAACTCACGCACATTGCCTGGCCAAGGATGGCTGATCATGGCATCCATCGCTTCCTCGCTGAAATGCCGATGATGCCGTCCGATCACCGCCCCGTGTTGTTTGGCAAAGTGCTCGGCCAGTAGCACCAAATCACCAGGATGTTCGCGTAGATTCGGCGTTTGCAGTTGCTGCGCCGCTAATTGATGAAACAGATCCGGTCTGAAGCGCCCCTGCTGCAGGGCCTGTACCAGCTCGCCTCGGTCCAGGGTCAGTAGATGTGCTCGAGGATGGCACTGCAGGTAGTCCAACAACTTTTGCTGGTCGACCGCAGAGAGCCGAGATGCGTTTTCGAGCAGCACGTTGGTGAAGCTCGAAGCGGCGAGAGACTCGGTTTCGAGAGACTCGGTGCAATCGATAGCGCGCATGGCCTGCGCAGCAAAAGATGAACGCTGGTGGAGCAAGCGCGCCAGCAGATGCTTGCCACTACCGCGCTCCCCACTGATAAACAACGGGCCATCGATACGGCTGAGGCGATCCAACTGTCGGCGTAGGCTGCGCGCTGCAGCACAGTTGCCGAGAAACTGTGGCGCCTGTCGTGCGCTTTTCAATCTGCACAAGCGGGTACCTGTCTGCGCCAGTTGCAAGGTTTCCAGTAACCGGGGCAATTCCACCGGCAATGTCAGCGCGGCGAAGCACCATTCGCCGACCAACTCTTCGCTATTGATCTGCTGCACTCGCTCGGCATCCATCAGCACGATGCAACCAAGCCCAGTCAGTTGCAGTTGCTTGAGCAGCGCATGACTGGGCTGCTGATCGAGGTAAAGCAGGAGTGCATCACCTGTATGGCCGTTGAGTGTTTGTGGCGTGCAGCGCTGCACGCTCCAGCCAGCAGCCTGCAATGGCTGAAATAGCGCTTCACACGCCTCGAATGGATCGAGCACCAGTAGTTGCCGGGGTGCGACGGAAACAGCCTCCAACATACTCCTTCCTTGGCGCCATTATTTTGTAACCCCAATAAAAACAATAATTTGGCGCTCGCAAACGTAAAGCTAGCAAGAACTTTGACGCTTAATGGATCATTTCGCTATATGCGTCGTTCCTGCTGGTTATTGCAGAGTTTTCATAATCACCGCGATGGCATCTTGCCAACAGCCTGCAGTGTTGGCATAACAGGCCGATTAATAAGAACGCTACAAGGAAGTCTCTGATGCGTCTGCTCCGTCGCACCTTGAAACTCGTCATATTGCTGGCACTGATCGGTCTGGCGGTGGTGCTGTATTACATCGCCAACCCCAACCTTCCCACCTATCAGCAGCCCAGCGACTTGCACTACCTGGACCAGTGGAGCGAAGAGCAGCGTCAGACTTATTACTACACGCCGCAGGGCACGACGGTAAAAGGCCTGCGCTATGACTGGATCAGCGCGCTGGAGATGCCGTTCGGCACCGAGAAATTCGCCCGCCTCGATTATCTGGCCCGCTTCGGCTTTCTTACTGACCCCAAACAGCAGCCAAGCGCTCTGAACCCGGCCAATCTGCCGGTTGGTTTTACCCGGCATCAGGACAGCGAAAGCGGCGAGCATTTTCTCGATATCAGTTGCGCCGCCTGCCATACCGGCGAACTGCGCTACAAAGGCCAGGCCGTGCGTATCGATGGCGGTGCCGCCCTGCACTCCCTCGCCTCTACCGTACCGACCCTGCGCGGTGGCGGCTTCGGCCAGGCGCTGGGCATGAGCATGGCCTTCACCTATTACAACCCGCTGAAATTCCGTCGCTTTGCCCAGGAGGTACTGGGCGATCAGTACCCGCAAGGTCGCGACCAACTGCGCGAGGATTTCAAGCAAGTGCTCGACCGGCTGCTGGCGACTGCCTTCAACGACTGGCACCGCGGCCTGTATCCGACAGAAGAAGGCTTTGGCCGTACCGATGCATTCGGTCGTATCGCCAATACCGTATTCGGCGATGTTCTCGATGACGCCAACTACCGCGTCGCCAATGCCCCGGTCAGCTACCCGCAACTCTGGGACATCTGGAAATTCGACTGGGTGCAATGGAATGGCTCGGCCATGCAGCCGATGGCGCGCAACGTTGGTGAAGCCCTTGGCGTCGGCGCCAGCCTGTATCTGCTCGACGAACATGGCAAAGGCGTCGCCGAGGCTGATCGCTACGCCTCCAGCGTGCGCTTGCATGACCTCTACACCCTCGAGGAAACCCTGAAACAACTGCAGCCACCCAAGTGGCCAGAAGCCGTATTCGGCAAGGTGGACCTGCCCCTGGCAAGCCGTGGCAAAGCGCTCTACACCGAGAATTGCGCCTATTGCCATGCCCCCGATCCCAAGCCGCGTGATCAGCGCCTGGCGCCGTCGCGCGATCCCGAGTGGAAGATGCGCGTGGTACCGATCAGCATCGTCGGCACCGACCCAACCACCGCCGACAACATCGCTGACCACCGTTTCGACATCAGTCGCCTGGGCTGGACCAAAGCAGAGCTATCCAAGCTGGACGTGCGTCTGTACGGTGCCAGCCTCGATGAGGTCGATTTCAAGAGTATCTCCAGCGCCAAGGGCCTGGCCTACATCACCGCCTACGTGGAGAACCGCGCCTATCAGGACGCCGGCATAGGCCCGCGCCAGCGCAAGGAAATGGACGGTTATGGCCTGCCCATCGGCGTTCAGGAAAAGCGCGGCTACAAGGCCCGCCCTCTCGACGGCATCTGGGCTACACCGCCCTTCCTGCACAACGGTTCGGTGCCCAACCTGTTCGAGTTGCTCTCCCCCGTATACGAGCGGCAGGCCCAGTTCTGGGTCGGTAACTTCGAATTCGATCCGGAACGCGTGGGTTATCGCAGCGACAAGTTCCCAGGCGGTTTCCTGCTCGATACCCGTGTGACCGGCAACGGCAATGGCGGTCATGAGTTCCGCGATGGTTGCCGCCAGGAAGGCGTCATCGGCCGTGCTCTATCGCCGGACGAACGCCTGGCACTGATCGAATTCCTGAAAGTGCTGGGTAACGCCGAGCTGGAAACTCAGCTCACTGACGTGCCGGTACGAGCCTGGACGCCCGGCCCGAACTGCGAAGGCTGATTTCAACCGATATCTAGAACAAGGATTGCAACGATGTTGAAACGCTTCTGGCTCTGGCTCGGTCGCCTGCTCGGCAAACTGCTGCTCACCGTCGCCCTCGTAGGTCTGGTTGGCTGGGGCCTGGGCGAAGCCTATTACGCCTGGAAATTCTCCGGCCCGGTCTCTACGCAAGAACAGATCGAGCCGGATGAGGCTGCGCTCACCAGGCTTATCATCGAAGACGCTGTACGTATCGTCGAGCAACACCGCGATAACACCCGCGTACTGCGTGACGCCCACGCCAAGGCCCATGGCTGCGTGAAAGCCGAGGTACAGGTGCTGGATACGCTGGATGAGTCACTACGCCATGGCGTCTTCAGCGAACCCGGGCATACCTGGCAAGCCTGGATGCGCCTGTCCAACGGCAACGCTTACCCGCAGTTAGACCGCGCCCGTGATGCACGCGGCATGGCCATCAAGCTGCTAGACGTACCGGGCGAGAAACTCATGAAGAGCCCTGCGCATGCTGGCGAGCAGGACTTCGTGATGTTCAACCATCCGGCTTTCTTCGTTCGCGACGTGGCCGAGTACCGCACCAATTTCGCTGCTCAGGCAGATGGCAAGAAGGTCCAGGCCTTCTTCCCCAGCTTGGACCCGCGCACCTGGGAGGTGCGTCATCTGGTCATCGCCCTGAAAACGCTGGCTCCGGCACCAGAAAGCCCCGTGGCCACCACCTACAACTCCATTGCACCGTTCAAGCTCGGCGAGTCGAACATCAAATACCGCGTGGTACCGGCACCGCAGAATTGCCCGCCCTATGAGTTGCCGGAACAAAACAACGCCCTCCCCAACTTCCTGCGCAATGCGCTTTACCAGCAACTGTCACTGGACCGCGCGCCGGCGTGCTTTGAACTGCAGGTACAAAAACAGAACGCGCAGTACTACATGCCTATCGAAGATCCGAGTGTCGAGTGGAGCGAAAAGATATCGCCCTTCGAAAGCGTTGCCCGTATTACCGTGCAGCCTCAGGACTTCGATAGCCGGGAACAAAACCTGTTCTGCGACAATTTGTCCTTCAACCCCTGGCATGCACTTCCCGAACATCGTCCTATCGGTGGCATAAACCGTTTGCGCAAGTCGGTATATGAGGCAGTAAGTGCCTATCGCCATCAGCGAAACGCTCCAGCCCCCGCTAGCGTTGCGCCACAGCCGACCCTGCAGGAAACAGAGGTGGAACTTTCGCGGTAGAAAGTTGTTGCCGGCGAGACGCCAGAAGTTTTCATGAAGGCACACTGCGCCAGTAATAAAACTTTTTTCAGCCATGTGTGACTTATGGATCTACTGAGTTCATCAACACTATTGAAAGGCCAACACCAATAACCTGTTGGCCGCAATTAATTGTTGGGATCAACTCGGAGAAACCGACCCCATGAACACACCGCTGCGTTTCAACGAAGCCCTGCTGATTGCCGATCGTGCCTTCCGCCCGTTCCAGTGCGTAGCCTGGGCTCCGCAGGACGGCACCGGCGTCGTCAGCATCAGCGTTATCGACCGCACCAACACCCGCCTGCTCGGCCGCCAGCTTTCCAGCGCCACTTACAGCGACCCGCAACAACTGGAAGACGCGCTGCAGCGTTCACGCGATGAGCTGAGCAGCCAGGGTTTCGACCTGGCTCCTTGGAGCATGCCGGAGTAAATCCTGTCGGGGCGCCTTGCGCGCCCCTGGATGTGCCCGTTGCGCCTGGCCTGCGGCGACTGCAGACTACTGCGATCCCCACTGAACCGAGCCTAGCGCCATGCTTGAACTGCGCCCTAATTGCGAGAACTGCGACTGTGACCTGCCTGCAGCCAGTAGCGACGCCTTGATCTGCTCCTTTGAGTGCACCTTCTGCCGGTCCTGCGCCGAGTCCGTGCTGGCGCTACGCTGCCCGAACTGCAGCGGCGAATTGGTGAAGCGCCCCATTCGCCCGGCCGAGAAGCTCGAACGCTTCCCCGCGTCCAGCAAACGCGTGCTCAAAGCCTGAAATGAAAACGGGGCGACCTGGTCGCCCCGTTTTCCTGTGCACTGCGCCTGTCAGTAGTAGGCGTTCTCGCGATTGCTGTGGTCAGTCACGTCACGCACACCCTTGAGCTCTGGAATGCGCTCGAGCAGGGTTTTCTCGATGCCTTCCTTGAGGGTGTAGTCGGCTTGGCCACAACCCTGGCAGCCGCCACCGAACTGCAGGACAGCGATGCCCTCTTCGACCACGTCGATCAGTGTCACCTGACCGCCGTGGCTGGCCAGACCGGGATTGATCTCGGTCTGCAGGTAGTAATTGATGCGCTCGTTCAGCGGGCTGTCTTCGTTGACCATCGGCACCTTGGCGTTCGGTGCCTTGATGGTCAGCTGGCCGCCCATACGATCAGTGGCGTAGTCGACGACAGCGTCATCCAGGAAAGGCTCGCTGACGCCATCGATCCAGGCGGTGAAGCTGGCCAGGCCAACGGCGGTGTCTTCAGGTTTTTGCTCACCCGGTTTGCAGTAGGCAATGCAGGTTTCCGCATAAGGCGTACCTGGCTGGGTGATGAAAACGCGGATGCCAATACCCGGTGTGTCCTGCTTGCTCAGCAGCTCGGCCAGGTAGTCTTCAGCAGCTTGAGTAATGATGATGGCGCTCATGGCAACTCCTCACGGTCATGCGGCGAATTGTACGCCAAGTGACGGCCTGAATATAGTCCTACTAATTTACTCAGGATAACGACTGCAGCGTTCCCGAGTCGGTTCGCTGCCCTATCCAGAGCTTTGCGCGCACGAAAAAGCGCTTTTCGATCAATTCGTAGCTGCCCCAGGCGGCCAGCGCGATCACCGGTATGCAGGCAGCGATGACCAGGGCCGGGGCAAGCCCCAGACGGGCCTGCAGGTACCAACCCAGCGACAGCACGATCACGTGCAGCAGATACACCGAATAGGAGCAATCGCCCATATGACTGAGCAGGCGATTGCCCCGGAAACAGGGTTCCATCGCAATGCAGGCAGCTACGATCAGCGCACTCGGCACGCCCCAGTGCAGCAGGCGCATGGAGTTGTCGAAGTGGTAGATGGTCAGCAGCGATGCGGCGATGACCAACAGTGGCAACCAGAAGCCCTGACGAATCCAGCCACGCGTGTAGATCACGCCCAGTCCCATGCCGAAGACGAACTCATAGACGATGCTGTTGCGGTAGAAGTCGCTCATCCATGGCTGCGTGGCCAGCAGGCCGAACACCGCCAGACTGAGGACGATGAACACCAGGCGCAAACGCTCGGTGAAGATGAAAGTCAGGGCGAACAGCAGGTAGAAGAACATCTCGTAATTCAGCGTCCAGCCGACATTGAGCGTGGGATAGAGACCGAACCCACCCGGGTTCTCGGCGGGAATGAAGAACAGCGAGAGCAGCAGATAATGCAGGTCGAATTCCTGCACCGGCATCACCGGGTTGGCAAAGGCGATGATCAGCGCTGCCATCAGCGAGTAGATCCAATAGGCCGGGACGATACGCAGTACGCGATTGAGCATGAAGCGCCAGGGCGTGATGCGCTTGCCTTGAGTGGAGAGATAGATCACCAGGCCACTGATGACGAAGAAGATGTCGACACCAACGGCGCCCCGCTCGGCAAACAGACGACCGACGAAGCTGTCGGCCTGAAAATCGAAGAACACCTGCATGACATGATGAAAAACCACAACCCAGGCTGCCAGCGCCCGTAAAGCCTGTACTGAAACCAGCATGGAACCGCTATTCCCCCTGTCGCCAAGATCGAAACCGAGCGGCCTGGAATCAGGCAGCCTCAGCGTCCGACCGCAGCGGTAGGCGAAAGGTCGATGGCACCTAACCGGGATCGACGGGCGGGCCCTAAGCAGCGCCGCAGAGACATTAATCCCTGCGGCGCCTGGTTTTCGGGGCGCGGCTAGAAGTTCTGGTAGCGATTCATGTCCAGCACCCCGGCCTCCAACGGCTGGGTTTCGCGGATGTGCTCGGCCAGGTCATGGAAATAGCGCCAGAACTCCGGATGGCTGCGCCGCACACCCCAGCGCTCGACGATACGCTCGAAGGATTTTGCGTCGCTGACACCTTCCATCTGTTTGACGAAGGCATCCACTTCACTCGCTTTGACCGTGAAAAGGAAATTCGGGTAGCTGCTGAGCACTTCCGGGTAGATGGTCAGGGTGTCCAGCCGTGGTTGATAGCGCAGTTCTTCTCCCAGCATGAACGCCACGTTGCTGTGCGAACGGTTGCGCAGCAGGCTGTAGATCTCGCGCGAGCCGTCGCTCAGTTCCACCCGCAGCATGGTCGCTTCCGGCAGTTGATCGATCACCCGCAAACCACCGGCTGGGCGACTGGCCAGGCGCGCCAACGTCTGCTCGACATCTTGCAGCTCCTTGGGCAAACCGTCGCGATAACAATGCGCGCCCGTGCAGCGGTTGATTGGGTCAGGGCGTGCATTGAGCTTGGCGTAACGCTGCAGGAGCTGCTCGGCGAACTGCTTTTTCGGATCGTTGCTGCTCAGGCCAATGGCGCTCGGCGAACGATGGTCGCCCGAGGTGTAGTCCAGCAGCATCTTCAACTTGCCGCTGTTCTGATACCAATCGTCCAGATAAGCCTCACGCGAGCGCGCCGGCAGCAAGCGCAGGAAGTTGACCTCGGCGCCATTGCGGATCAGATCGAAATACAACCGTGTCTGCGCCTGGTGCGAGACGTTGCCGAACACGTCGAAATTGACCACCAACTGGTAGTAGGTGCGCTCGAGCAGCGGATAGTCCAGCCACCAGAGGGTTTGCGGAATCTCGCCGAGCAGGCCTTTGCGTACCGAAGCGCTGTCGTGTTGACGGAAGATCGACAGCAACGCGTTGTCGTTGCCGCTCCAGATATGCGCCCAATCGGCAGCAGGCGCGTCGGCGTAGGCATCCTTGCGCAGGTCCTCGTAATCATTGCGCTTGTTGCGGTAGTCGCGCCACAGGCCCAGCAGATCGCCGACATCATCGAACTGACCCGGCATGGCCAATAGCGGCGTGGCCTCGCGCTGGTACTCGGCATCGGTGATGTAGAGATCGTGCTCCGGCGCCTGGAACACGGCCCAGAAGTTGTCGCGAATCACGTCAGTGGCGATCTGCCCGCGGCACACCGGACCACGGATGAAGGTGCGCACGAAGTACTCGGCGTTATCCAGCATGAACTGATAGCGCGCGCGCGCCGGAATCGCGGCGAAGGTTTCGAAGGGGTTGGCACGGCGTTGTGCGCCATAACCGGGGACAGCATCCAGCGTCCAGTCCTCACCGAAGAACATCTCCTTCACCCGCGCCAGCTTGGCGTCGCCCAGCGGATAGGTGATGTGCGTCTTGTGCACGATCACACCCTGGATCGGCCATAGGCGGTAATAGAACTCGGTGCCCGGATCATCATTGGGACGGCGCGTGGCGATGGGGTCGATAGGCTTGCCGCTGGGGGTACGCGAACGCACCATCTGGAAGAAATGCCCCGGCTCACCGCCCTCGAAATGCAGGTGGGCAAGGAACAGGTGCTCGTACAACCAGCGCGAAACCAGATCCTCTCGCGCTCCGGGAGCGTTGAGGAAGTTCTCCCACTGCTCGACCTGGCGCAACTCGGTGGCGCTGGGTTTCAGGGGCTGCTCGGCGACCGGTGCACCCTGCGCCAGCCACTGTTCAAGGGTGGCGTATTCAGCATCGTCCAGGCCCGTCACAGCGAACGGCATACCGCCATGGGGATTCTTCTGCGCATAAGCCGCGAACTCACCCGGCAATGGGCAGCTGTTGCTGCGGGTGATGGCGATATCGAGCGTGTCTGGGAGCTTGCCATTGGGCTCCAATGGCTGACTGCGGCCCAGCTCCAGCATGCGCTTGATCAGCGCGGCCTGGCTGTTCTCGTCATCGAGCACCGAATGAAAGTCGCGCTTACGCCAGGCCGCCTCGCCCTGTGCGTCCAGATAAAGTCGGGTAGTCGCTTGCGCCTGGCTGCGCGTGCCATCGTAGACCGGCTGTTTGCTGGCACCGCGCAGGATGCCTTCAGCACTGCCGAGATTGAGCTGGCAGGGCGCGTCGTAGCAGGTATGGCAGGCTACGCACTTGTGGGTGAGGATCGGCTGAACATCGTCGATATAGGAAATCGCTTCCGCGCGGGCCAGGCCGGCTGCGAAAGAAAGGAAAAACAGAGCAGCGGGCTTGAGCATGGCCACGTCCTTGATTGCAATGCTGGCAATTCTAACGAGACGGCGGGCCTAGCAACATGAATGAAATTCATGGAAAGCCCGCTGACGCTCCAAAACCCTGCAGCTTTGCTATCATCGCGCACCTTTGTTTCCGCTTTGCTCAGGTAGTTCTCATGTCCGATCGCAGCGCCCGCCTCCAAGCCCTCCAGCAAGCCCTGAAGGAGCGCATCCTGATCCTCGACGGCGGCATGGGCACCATGATCCAGAGCTACAAGCTGGAAGAGGCCGACTACCGTGGCGAGCGCTTTGCCGACTGGCCGAGCGACGTCAAAGGCAACAACGACCTGCTGCTGCTCAGTCAGCCGCAGATCATTGCCGCCATCGAGAAGGCTTATCTGGATGCCGGCGCCGACATTCTGGAAACCAATACCTTCAACGCCACCCAGGTGTCGCAGGCCGATTACGGCATGGAGTCGTTGGCCTATGAGCTGAACCTGGCCGGTGCCCGCGTGGCCCGTGAAGTGGCCGACGCCAAGACCCTGGAAACTCCGGATCGCCCACGCTTCGTCGCCGGCGTCCTGGGCCCGACCAGCCGTACCTGCTCGATCTCACCAGACGTCAACGACCCTGGCTACCGCAACGTCACCTTCGATGAACTGGTGGAAAACTACACCGAGGCCACTCGTGGTCTGATCGCTGGTGGCGCCGACCTGATCCTGATCGAAACCATCTTCGACACCCTCAACGCCAAGGCAGCGATCTTCGCCGTGCAGCAGGTGTTCGATGAAGACGCAGTCGAGTTGCCGATCATGATTTCCGGCACCATCACCGATGCCTCCGGCCGCACCCTTTCTGGCCAGACCACGGAGGCGTTCTGGAACTCGGTGCGCCACGCCAACCCTATCTCCGTCGGCCTGAACTGCGCCCTTGGCGCCAAAGATCTGCGCCCGTACCTGGAAGAGTTGTCGAACAAGGCCGACACCCATGTGTCCGCCCACCCCAACGCCGGCCTGCCCAACGCTTTCGGTGAATACGACGAGAGCCCGGCAGAAATGGCCGCGGTGGTCGAAGAGTTCGCCGCCAGCGGCTTTCTCAACATCATCGGCGGTTGCTGCGGCACCACCCCGGCGCATATCCAGGCGATTGCCGAAGCAGTGGCCAAGTACCAGCCCCGCGCCATTCCAGAGATTCCCAAGGCCTGCCGTCTGTCGGGCCTCGAGCCGTTCACCATCGACCGCAAGTCGCTGTTCGTCAACGTCGGCGAACGCACCAACATCACCGGCTCGGCCAAGTTCGCCCGCCTGATCCGCGAGGAAAACTACACCGAAGCGCTGGAGGTCGCCCTGCAGCAGGTGGAAGCCGGCGCCCAGGTGATCGACATCAACATGGACGAGGGCATGCTCGACTCCAAGGCGGCCATGGTTCGCTTCCTGAACCTGATCGCCGGCGAGCCGGACATCTCCCGCGTGCCGATCATGATCGACTCCTCCAAGTGGGAAGTGATCGAGGCGGGCCTGAAGTGCATTCAGGGCAAGGGCATCGTCAACTCGATTTCCATGAAGGAAGGCGTCGAGCAGTTCAAGCACCACGCCAAGCTGTGCAAGCGCTACGGCGCCGCCGTGGTGGTGATGGCCTTCGACGAAGTCGGCCAGGCCGACACCGCCGCGCGCAAGAAGGAAATCTGCCAGCGCAGCTACGACATTCTGGTCAACGAAGTAGGCTTCCCGCCGGAAGACATCATCTTCGACCCGAACATCTTCGCCGTGGCCACCGGCATCGAGGAACATAACAACTACGCCGTGGACTTCATCGAAGCCTGCGCCTTCATTCGCGACAACCTGCCCTACGCCTTGAGCTCGGGCGGCGTGTCCAACGTGTCGTTCTCGTTCCGTGGCAACAACCCGGTGCGCGAGGCGATCCACTCGGTGTTCCTCTACTACGCCATCCAGAACGGCCTGACCATGGGCATCGTCAACGCCGGCCAGTTGGAAATCTACGACGAGATTCCCAAGGAGCTGCGCGACCGCGTCGAGGATGTGGTGCTCAACCGCACGCCAGGCGGTACCGACGCCCTGCTGGCCATCGCCGACAATTACCGTGGCGGCGGCGCGACCAAGGAAGTCGAGAACGAAGAGTGGCGCTCGCTGCCAGTCGACAAGCGCCTGGAGCACGCGCTGGTAAAAGGCATCACCGCCTTTATCGTCGAAGACACCGAGGAGTGCCGCCAGCAGTGCGCGCGGCCCATCGAGGTTATCGAAGGCCCGCTGATGAGCGGCATGAACGTGGTCGGCGACCTGTTCGGCTCGGGCAAGATGTTCCTGCCCCAGGTAGTCAAATCTGCGCGGGTGATGAAGCAAGCAGTTGCGCACCTGATCCCGTTCATCGAAGCCGAAAAAGGCGACAAGCCGGAAGCCAAGGGCAAGATCCTGATGGCCACCGTGAAAGGCGACGTGCACGACATCGGCAAGAACATTGTTGGCGTGGTGCTGGGCTGTAACGGCTACGACATCGTCGACCTCGGCGTGATGGTGCCGGCGGAAAAAATCCTGCAGACCGCCATCGCCGAAAAATGCGACATCATCGGCCTGTCCGGCCTGATCACCCCGTCGCTGGACGAAATGGTCCACGTCGCCAAGGAAATGCAACGCCAGGGTTTCACCCTGCCATTGATGATCGGCGGCGCGACCACCTCCAAGGCCCACACCGCGGTGAAGATCGACCCTCAATACAGCAACGACGCGGTGGTCTATGTCACCGACGCCTCGCGCGCTGTGGGCGTGGCCACCCAGTTGCTGTCCAAGGAGCTAAAGGCCGATTTCGTGCAGAAGACCCGCGACGAGTACGTAGTGGTACGTGAGCGCACCGCCGCCCGCGCGACCCGCACCGCGCGCTTGAGCTACGACAACGCCGTCGCCAACAAGCCGACGTTCGACTGGAGCGGTTATAGCGCACCGAAACCGAGCTTCACCGGTATCAAGGTGCTCGACGATATCGACCTCAACGTACTGGCCGAGTACATCGACTGGACGCCGTTCTTCATCTCCTGGGACCTGGCCGGCAAATACCCGCGCATCCTCACCGACGAAGTAGTCGGCGAAGCAGCCACCACCTTGTTTGCCGATGCCCAGGAACTGCTGAAGAAACTGATCGACGAGAAGCTGATCAAGGCCCGCGCGGTGCTTGGCTTCTGGCCTGCCAACCAGGTGCGTGACGACGATATCGAGGTGTACGGGGACAACGGCGAGCAACTCGCCACCCTGCACCACCTGCGCCAGCAGACCATCAAGCCGGACGGCAAGCCGAACCTGTCCCTGGCCGACTTCGTTGCACCGAAAAGCAGCGGCGTGACTGACTACGTGGGCGGCTTTATCACCACCGCCGGCATCGGCGCCGAGGAAGTCGCCAAGGCCTACGAGGCCAAGGGCGACGACTACAACGCAATCATGGTCAAGGCCCTGGCCGACCGTCTGGCCGAAGCCTGCGCTGAATGGCTGCACGAGCGCGTGCGTAAAGAGCACTGGGGCTATCAGCCGGACGAGCACCTGAGCAATGACGAGTTGATCAAGGAAGCCTACAAGGGCATCCGCCCTGCGCCTGGCTACCCGGCCTGCCCGGACCACACCGAGAAAGGCACGCTGTTCAAACTGCTCGATCCCGAGGCGGACTACAACAAGGCAGGCCGCAGCGGCGTGTTCCTCACCGAGCACTACGCGATGTTCCCGGCAGCAGCAGTCAGCGGCTGGTACTTCGCCCACCCCGAGGCGCAGTACTTCGCTGTCGGCAAGGTCGATAAGGATCAGATCGAAAGCTACAGCGAGCGCAAGGCGCAGGACATCAGCGTCAGCGAACGCTGGTTGATGCCCAACCTGGGCTACGACGACTGACGCAAAAGAGCCCGCAATCGCGGGCTCTTTTCATTCATACGGCAGCGAACGCGAGTCGACTCGTGCCGATTGTCAAAAAACACGAACTCCCAAGCCTGATCAATGCTCCAAGACTTACCGAGCCACTTCGGCTCGTTCGACGGAGCGATGACATGTACAAGCACAGCCTTGCAGTACTGGCAGTGGCAGCCGTGATGAGCGGTTGCTCGACTATCGAGAACCCAGCCGATTACGTGACCTTTCGCAATGAGCCACTGGTCAAGCAGGTCGACCACGGCATGACTCAGGAGCAGGTGCGCACCCTCGGCGGGCCACCCTCTTCGGACGTGCGCAACAGCGTCACAGGCGGCACCTGCAACAACTATGTGCTGAATGTCGATGGCCTGGAGCAGCCCTATTATGTGGATTTCGACGTCAACGGCCGGGTCGACAGCAAGGGCTTCATGACCTGCGAACAGCACCAGGGCAACCTGCACAAGCGGCTCTGAATGCGATCAGCCCCGCTGCGCGCAGCGGGGCTGATAACTGCCTAGAAGATCAGTGAGAGCAACCCCACCACCACGATCAGGCCGATGATGAAAATGATACCGACGGTGCCTCCGAGAAACTTCAGCATGCTGACTCTCCTTCTTGTGGGTTCATCAGCTCTGACCTCTTCCGGCGTGGCCGCGTTTAGTCTTTTTCTTCAGCGTCTCGCCTGACATGAGGTTCGCATCGGAATCAGGCGCCCGGGCGACGAACGATCTTGATGCTGTATTCCATCTGCGGTTTGCGCGTCACGCTCACCGCACGACGGCTGACGGTATCCAGCGTGATGTTCCAGAAACCGCCGGAGGGCACGCGGATCTTCGCCGGGAACTTGATGAACGCACCGCCGTGATAACTGTGACGACCACGGTTTCTGAAGGCGCGAAAGTTGGCATCGTTCATCAGGCGGATGTTGCAAGGTTGCGAACACTGGATGACCACCAGATCGCCCTCTTCCAGATGCTCACGTTGATGGATGAATTTCATCGTTTTCGGACTCGGTGGTGAAACGGGGGCGCAATAGTGCCGCAAGCAGCCCGGCACCGCCAGCGCAGCTGACGACTCGCTTGCAGCCGAGGCTCGGGCTACCTAGGATGCGCGCCCAATACTGCCATTTGCTACTGCCATGAAAGTCGTACTCGACCGCATCCCCACGCTGATCGCCCTGCTGCGCCGTTACCCAGGCCTGGTCGCCCTGTTCGGCTTCTGCTCGGGCGTGGCCAGTTTCCTCCTGGTCGACCGCCAGGCGCATCTGGCCAAGGTGCTCGGCGTGGTATTGCTGGTCAGTTGGGTCTGGCTGATTCTCGAGAACCTGCTGCGCGAACGCATTGCCCGGCGCTTCGGCTTCGAACTGCCATTGCCGCTGCTGCGCTACGGCACGCAGATGATCCACCAGGAAAGCCTGTTCTTCGTCCTGCCGTTCTTCTTCATCACCACCACTTGGAACAGCGGGCAGTTATTGTTCAGTGGCCTGCTGGCGGTCGCCGCACTGGCCTCGATCACCGACCCGATCTATTACCGCTGGCTGGCGCCGCGGCGCTGGCTGCTGTTGATCCTTCACAGCCTGGCGCTGTTCGCGGTGCTGCTTACCGCGCTGCCGATCATCTTTCACCTCAGCACACCGCAGAGCTACCGGATCGCCCTGGCGGTTGCCACGGTACTGGCACTACCAAGTCTGCCCGGCTTGATCGGTTTCGCTGGTTGGCGGCGCATTGTGTTGCTGGCTGCCCTGCCTCTGGCGATGGCCAGCGCCGGCTGGATGGCGCGAGTCTGGGTGCCGCCGGCAACGCTGTGGCTGACCGAGGTAGCGATCAGCGATCACTTCGATGGCGAGCAGCGCACGCCAGGCGAGAGCCTGCAGCAGATCAGCCCTGAGCAATTGCTCAATGACGGGCTCTACGCCTACACCTCGATCAATGCTCCACGCGGCCTCAACGAGCGCATCTACCACGTTTGGCAGCACAACGGTCAGGAAGTCGACCGCATTGCGTTGGACATCAACGGCGGGCGCAAGGAGGGCTATCGCGCCTGGACGCACAAACTCAACTTCCCCGCTTCGCCCGAAGGCCGCTGGCAGGTGCGGGTCGTCACCGAAGCCGGGCAGATGATCGGCGCGCTGCGCTTCGACGTGGTCGCCCTCACGGCCAAGTGATAGCATGCGCGCCCCATGCAGCTCACCGAACTCAACCAACGCCTCGCCGACCTTGGCGCCAAACCCCAGCATATCGGGCGGATTACCCGTGCCTGGCTGCAGGGCAAGCCGTTGGACACCGGCACCAAGCATCAGAAGACCGAAAACTTCCTGCCGCTGACTGTACGTGAAGGGCTGCCAGCTATCGCCAGCGAACTGGACGCACTGGCCCGCCTGCGCTCCGAACACCCTGGCGCCGACGGCTCGGCCCGCTTGCTGGTGGAGCTGGCAGACAAACAGATGGTGGAAAGCGTACTGCTGCCGCGCGATGGTCTGTGCATCTCCAGCCAGGTCGGCTGCGCCGTGGCCTGTGTGTTCTGCATGACGGGCAAGAGCGGCCTGCTGCGCCAGCTCAGCAGCGCCGAGATGGTCGCTCAGGTCGCGTTGGGTCGACGCTTTCGTCCAGTGAAGAAAGTGGTGTTCATGGGCATGGGCGAGCCGGCACACAACCTCGACAACGTGCTTGAGGCCATCGATCTGCTTGGCACCGAGGGCGGTATCGGTCAGCGCAATCTGGTGTTCTCCACCGTAGGCGACCCGCGGGTATTCGAGCGCCTGCCCAAGCAACGCGTGCGCCCTGCCCTGGCGCTGTCGCTACACACCACTGATGCCGAACTGCGCCAGCGTCTGCTGCCCAAGGCGCCGCGCATCGATCCTGAAGAGCTGGTAGAGCTGGGCGAAGCCTATGCCCGCACCATCGACTACCCGATTCAGTATCAGTGGACGCTGCTCAAAGGCATCAACGACAGCCAGGAAGAAATGGATAACATCCTGCGCCTGTTCAAGGGCAAGTTCGCCGTGCTCAACCTGATCCCCTACAACAGCCTGGAAGCCGACGACTACCAGCGCCCCGACGGCGAGCGCATCGTCGAAATGGTGCGCTACCTGCACAGCCGTGGCGTGCTGACCAAAGTACGCAACTCGGCTGGCCAGGATGTCGACGGTGGCTGCGGCCAACTGCGCGCCCGCGCGGTGGATGTGATCAACACCAGCCGCCTGCACAGAAAGCTCAAGAACGGCACCTGAGAGCCGATACAAAAGCGTACAGAGAGACCACACGTCCCGCTGGCGAAAAGCCGGCACTGTATTTGCCTTGTAGACAACTGCCGTGCATGGATGCAGCCCCGTCGTCTTGGTGCCCAGGAGCCCATTCATGAAAATCGCCCACAAGGTCGGTGTCGCGGCCGCTACCGTGCTGTTCCTTACCACCAGCCTGCTGTCGCTGTCCCAGGTCAGCCAGGTTCGCGACACCCTGCGCAATCAGGTTGAGTCGAGCATTGCCGAATCGAGCAATGCATTGGCCAGACAGATCGAAAACTGGCTCAACGCCAAGTTGCGCCTGATCGACCTGATGTCGCAAACCATCGACAGCAACTACAGCCCCGAAGAGAACCAGCGTGTATTCGATTCACCGCTGCTGAAAAGTGAATTCATCCTGGTCTTCGGCGCGCTGGAAGCCGACGGCAAGCCCATAAAGAACAGCGCCGACTGGAAACCCAGCGCCGACTGGGACGGCCGCAAGCGCCCCTGGTATGCAACCGGCAAGGCTGGCAGCCAGGCAGTGCTGACTGAACCCTATGTCGACTCCACCACCAATGAAATTCTCATCTCTGCCGTGGCCCGAATCAGCAACGCTGGCCAGTTCCTCGGTGTGTTCGGTGGCGATATCCGCCTGCAATCGGTGGCCGATGCGGTCAACACCCTGGACTTCAATGGTGCAGGCTACGCCTTCCTGCTCAGTCGCTCGGGCAACATCATTTCCCACCCCAATGCCGAGTTCAACGGCAAGTCCTACAGCGCGCTGTTCGATGGTCAGAGCCCGGCGCTGGGCAAGGAACTGCGCGAAGTAGATGCCGGCGACAAGAGCCTGCTGGTTTCCTTCACCCCGCTGCCCAACCTGCGCGGCATGGACTGGTACATCGGCGTGGTGCTGGACGAGAGCGTGGTGATGGCCGAAGCCAACCGCCTGACCTGGCTGGCAGTGGTCGGTACCGTGGTCGGCGTGGCCATCAGCCTGGTGGTGCTGGGCCTGCTGATGAACAGCCTGCTCAAGCCGCTGAGCCTGCTGAGCACCTCGCTGCGTGAGATCAACAGCGGCGAAGGTGACCTGACGCGCCGCCTGGCGATCACCAGCAATGACGAGATCGGCGAGCTGTCGCAGGAATTCAACCGCTTCCTGCAAACTCTGCAGACGTTGATCGGTGACGTCATGGGCAGCTCGCGCCAGGTCCGCGAAAGCACGGCCCTGACCTCAAACGAGTCGGAACAGGCCGCGCGCCGCCTGCAGGAACAGCTGCAAGAGCTGGATCAGCTGGCCACTGCCATGCAGGAAATGGCCTCGACCGCCGAGGAAGTGGCGCGCAACGCCCAGGCTGCCGCCCAGGCCGCCGTTGCCGCCAACGAAGAGACAGAGAATGGCGTGCGCGTGGTGTCGCAATCCAGCGCAGCGATCCGCCATCTGGCCGACGAGATGGATGGCACCAGCCACGCCATCAACGAGCTGGCCAAGCTCAGCCACAACATCGAGTCGATCCTGCAGGTGATCACCAGCATCGCCGAACAGACCAACCTGCTGGCATTGAACGCTGCCATCGAAGCGGCGCGTGCCGGTGAATCGGGTCGTGGCTTTGCGGTGGTGGCCGATGAGGTGCGCTCGCTGGCTTCGCGTACCCAGCAAGCCACCCAGGAAATCCGCCAGATGATCGACCAGTTGCAAGGCGGTGTGCGTCAAGCTGAGAGCCGCATGCAGCAGAGCCGCGATACGGCCAGCAAGACGGCCGAAGACGCTGGCGCAGCCAACGACATGCTCGGCCGCATCCGCGAGGCGATCACCCGCATCAATGACATGAACCTGCAGATCGCCACCGCAGCCGAGGAGCAGAGCGCGACCACCGAGGAGATCAACCGCAACACCACCAACATCCGTGACATCAGCCACGAACTGGCTGGCGGCGCCGAACAGCAGGTGCGTCAGTGCGGCTCTATGGTGGAACAGGTTGGCCAGCAGGATCGCCTGCTGGGCCGTTTCAAGGTCTGATGCCGGGATGATCTTGTCGTAGGAGCGAGGCCTGCGCTTTTTGTTCGCGAGCAGAGCTCGCTCCTACAGGAAAAGATAACGCCGCGAACCTGCAAAGGCTTGCGGCGTTTTTTTTGTTTCAGAGCTGCATCAGGAGGTTCTGAAAAACTCACGGTCACTCCCGCGAAGGCGGGAGCCCAGCGCTCATACGCCGCTCTTGACCTTGCTCCAGATGCGCGTGCGCACCCGGTCGATCTTCAGCGGCATGGCCTCCAGGGTGTACAGCTTGTCCATCACCGCCTCCGGCGGGTACACGGTCGGGTCGGCTTTCAGCGCCGGGTCGACCAAACCATCGGCCTTGGCATTGCCATTGGCGTACTTCACATGATTGCTGATGGCCGCCATCACTTCTGGCTGCAGCAGGTAGTTCATGTAGGCATAACCACCCTCCTCGTTGCCGGCATCGACCGGCATGGCCACCATGTCGAACCAGATCGGCGCGCCTTCCTTGGGAATCTCGTACTGGATCTTCACCCCGTTACCCGCCTCAGCGGCGCGGGCGCCAGCCTGCATGATGTCGCCGGAGAAGCCGACCGCCATGCAGATCTCGCCGTTGGCCAGGTCACCGACGTACTTGGATGAATGGAAGTAGCGCACGTTCTTGCGCATTTCCATCAGCAGCGCTTCGGCGCGCTTGTAGTCCTCGGGGTTCTTGCTGTGATGTGGCAAGCCCAGGTGATGCAAGGCGATCGGTAGCATTTCCGGACCGTTGTCGAGGATGGCGACGCCACACTCATTGAGCTTGGCCAGCTTGGCCGGGTCGAACAGGACGTCCCAGCTGTCCATCTTCACGTCATCGCCCAGCACCGCGCGCACCTTGTCGACGTTGTAGCCGATCCCGGTACTGCCCCAGAGATAAGGGAAACCATGCTCGTTGCCCGGGTCGTTCACTTCCAGCGCCTTCATCAGCACCGGATTGAGATTGTTCCAGTTCGGCAGCTTGCTGCGGTCGAGTTTCTTCAGTGCACCGCCCTGGATCTGCCGGGCCATGAAATGGTTGGAGGGGAACACCACGTCATAACCAGAGCGACCGGCCATGAGCTTGGCGTCCAGCGTCTCGTTGCTGTCGTAGACGTCGTAATGAGTGCCCAGGCCGCTGCTCTTCTCGAACTGCTTGAGGGTGTCCGGGGCAATGTAATCGGTCCAGTTATAGATGCGCACGCTGTCAGCGGCATGGGCGGTGCCGGCCAGGATCAGGCATGGCAGAAGTTTCTTCAGCATGGGATACCTCGTGAGTTGTTGTTCTAGGCAGTACTGAAAAGGCTGATTCAGAAGATCAGCACGTAGGTTTTGCGCACCGTTTCTTGTATGTCCCAGATGCCGAGGGTATTGGCCGGCATCATCAGCGCGTCGCCGGCACGAATCTCGATGGGCTCGCCGCCGTCCGGGGTGAAGGTGCAACGTCCGGCGACGAAGTGGCAGAACTCCTGCTGCACGATCTGCCGGCGCCAGCGCCCCGGCGTGCACTCCCAAATACCGGTTTCCACGCCATCACTGCGCTCGACACTGGTAGTCGACGTGATCGCCACCGGCTCGCTCAGGGGGACGGCGACCGGATTGGACTCGTCCAGAGCGACGTTGGGGGTGTTGCGAAAATGGGTGATGTTCATTGGTACACCGGATAAAGGAACGGCTGGCATTCACTCAGCCCATCAGGCTTTCCATACGGGCCGCCACCGCTTGCGCCAGACGCCGGCGCCAGGCCGGGCTGCGCGGGTTGGCGAGGACTTCGTCCTCATGGACGAAGCTGCGGATGATCGCGTTGTAACCGAGCCAGCGGCAGGGTTCGGGCTCCCAGCGCCTCAGGGTGGAAATCGGGCTGTCGCTCAATACCCAGGGCTGGCGCAGCAATTCGCTGTCACGCCCGAGAATCAGGTCGGCCAGGGTGCGCCCGCCGAGGTTGGTGGCACCAACGCCCTCGCCGCCATAACCGCCAGACAGCGCGATGCGGCTGCGCGTGTCGCGCAATATGTGCGGCTGGAAACGCCGCGCCATACCCAGATTGCCGCCCCAGGAATGGGTGAAGCGCACATTGCGCAACTGCGGGAAGATTTCCCCCATCAGGTAGCGGCGCAGACCCAGCTCGTCTTCAGTGAGATTGAAATCGCTGCGCAGGCGTCCGCCAAAGCGGTAGCCACCGCGCGCACCGAAGATCAGACGGTCATCGAGGCTGCGCTGGCCGTAGGTGACCTGACGGCTGAATTCGCTGAACGCTTGCCCACGCTCCAGGCCGATACCAGCCCAGACGTCCGCCGGCAGCGGCTCGGTGGCTACGATCAGGCTCTGCACCGGCAACTGGTGATTGCCCAACGGCGGCAAAGTAGCGGCGTAGCCCTCGATGGCCGGCACCACCCAATCAGCCGTGACCCGGCTGTGAGCCGTGCGCACCAGGCCGGGCTGCCAGTCGATCACCGGGCTGCGCTCGTAGAGCTCGACACCGAGACCCTCGACGCAGCGCGCCAGGCCCCGCACCAGCTTGGCCGGCTGGATCGTCGCGCAATGCGGGCTGTACAGCGCGCCGTAGGCATTGGCCACGCGCAATTGGGCGGCCAATTCGCTCGGCGGCAGCCAGCGGTAGTCGTCTTCGCTCAGACCCAGCGCACGCAATTCTTTGAGGTACTCCCGCAGGCGCACCTCCTGCTCGGGATAGCGCGCCGCGCAATACAGCACGCCGCCCTTGCGCAGGTCGCAGTCGATGCCCTCGCGGGCGACCACCGAGGCCACTTCATCGGGAATGCCGTGCAACAGGTCGAAGGTTGCCTTGCGCTCGGACGCAGGCAGGCCGGCCAACAAGCGATCCTCGCCGAGCAGGTTGCCCATCAACCAGCCACCATTGCGCCCAGACGCACCGAAACCGGCGGTCTCGGCTTCCAGAATCACCACACGCAGCTGCGGCGCCTGACGCTTGAGGTAATAGGCTGTCCATAGGCCGGTGTAACCCGCGCCGATGATCACCACGTCGGCATGCAGCTCGGCTTGCAGGCTGGGCCGCGCCTGCAGCGGATCATCGAGCTGATCCATCCACAGACTGATGTTGCGCCAGTGATTCATCCACGCCTCCGTCATCAATCGATGACCCAAGGCTAGTCGTGGCGATCAGTGATTGTCTTGTGTGCGTGCCCGCGCGGAAATCTGCTTGAGGTAGGCCTTTGGCGACAGCCCGGTATGGCGCTTGAAGCAGCTGTAGAAGGCCGACAGCGAGTTGAAACCCGCCGCAAAAGCCAGCTCATCGATACGTCTGAGGTCGCTGCCCGCCTGCAAACCTTCGAGCAGGTACTGCAGGCGGGCGCGGTTGACGTAGCGGTAGAAGCTCTCGCCCAGCACCTGGTTGAGCAGGTGGGAGATCTGGTTACGGCTGTAACCCGTCGCTGCTGCCACCTGCTGCAGGTCCAGTTCAGGGTCGAGAAACGGCTGGCTGCGCTGGAAGTAGTCCTGCAGGTCCTGCGCCAGTTGGCCGAGCTGGCGGGTCGACAGCCCCAGGCGGCTGATGGCCGGGCGTGAACTGACAGCCTCGCCGGCGCCACTAGCCTCACGCACCAGCGTGGCGTATTCGTTGATGCGCCAGATCAACCCATCACGCACGGTGATGGCTTCACCAGTGCGGAACGACACCAGTCCTTCGCCACCCTGCAGGCTGGTGCAGTACTGGATGAACGCGGTATGGCCGTCGATGCGGATACGGTCGACATGCTCCAACAGCTCGCCAGGGCGGCGCGGCAGGTTGTTCTCGACGTACTCACGCAGTTCGCTCAGGCGCATGCAGCGCTGCTGATAGAAGTCGTTGTACTCGATCTGCGGGTGATACAGCGCCATTACCGCGTCGAGGTCGCGGTGCTTCCAGCTCAGGTGGTAGCGCAGGATGGTTTCGCGGGTGCGCTCGGTCTGCGCGGCATCGTCAGGAAAGAGATCGTCAGGCATGGTCAAGGTCGGTGGTCAGCGCTCGCGCAGATTGCCTGATTCGCCGCAGCCAGCCTAGCCCCTCGTGCTGGCGTGGCGGTTGCGGACTATGCTTGCAGGACCGACGGAGAGGCTGACCATGAGTGATCAGGACAAAGACCCCCAACAGGCCCCGCTGACCCTGCGCGAAATGCTGCATAGCGTGCTGGCCGCTGCCCTTGGCGTACAGAGCGGGAAGAACCGTAGCCGCGACTTCAGCCGCGGCAAGCCCAGCCACTTCATCCTGCTCGGCGTGCTCTTCACCGCCTTGTTCGTGGTTGTATTACTGGCAGCGGTGAAACTGATCCTGCACCTGGCGACCGGCTGATCACTCCAGCAGGGAGGCGACCGAGCAGTCGTAGCGCGACTGCTCCGGGTGCTTGAGCAGGCTGAACTGACCAAAGTCCAGGTCGATATCCGGCCGGGCGAGGCGTTTCAGCAGTTTCTCCGACTGCGTCCTATCGATTACGCGCAGTAGAGATGCCACCTGGCTTTCGCCGCCGCGCGTAATGAAATCCAAATCACGGGCATGGTCATTGAGCATCACCATGGCGCAGGCTCCGAGGATGAAGTGGCCGCTCGCCAGCACATCGATTCGCCCATCGATATGCGCCTGCAGCACCCGAGTCGAGTTGTTCAGGGCCGCATAGCGCAGATCTCTGCCCAGCTCATCAGCCGCACGCATCACGCCAAATGCCATTGCATCGTTCGCAGACCAGACCAGACTCACACCTGGATAGCGCGGCAAAAGGCTTACCGCCTGCTCATAGGCGCGTTGCTCCTGCCATTCACCGTGCACGGCCTGCATCAACTTGATCTGCGGCGCCTCATTCAAGGCCCGCTGCAAGCCCGCCAGACGCAGGATGGAGGATGGCGTTTGCTTGACCCCGGAAAACGCCAGCAACTCGGCTGGCTGTCCCTCAGTGAGGGCGATCAGGTCACGCCCCATCAGGTACCCGGCCTCTTCATCATTGGGTACCAGACTTCCCAACCAGTTGCGATGGCGCTCGCGACTCCCACCGATCAGTGCCTGTTGTTCGTCAGTCAGGGTGCTATGAAGAGCAAACAGCTTGACCGCGCTGTTCTCGAACAAGCGCAACACCACTGGCCCCTGAAATTGCTCGTTGGTGAAGATCAGATAATCGGGATGCTCGCCATCGAGCACCTGCCGAGCATTGGCCAACATCCGCACAGGATCGCGCTCGCCATGGAGCACCTTGAGCTCCATGCCAAGATCGTCGGCGGCGTCCTGCATGTAGCGGGAGTAATCGCTCCAGAATGGCTCGTCGGAATAGCCGGGATTGAGGAATATCACTAACGGCGCACGAGGTTGTGCTGTCACCGATGCGCAGCACAGCAATAGCCACAGGCCCAATACCCATCGGATCACGGCACCCCTCCCCAATTAACCGGGGCGCAGTATAGGGCGCAAATGAAAAAAGGCCGACCGCTAATGCACGTCGACCTTTATCCTCACTGTCCGCTGACCCAGAAGACCGCAGTACCTACCGCAAGAAGTATCAGGCAAAAGATCGCCCAGGCATCGATGACGCTGTCGGAATTTTCCACTTCGGTATGTTCGCTCATGGTTCCCCCTCTTCTTGTGCTTTTGGGTGACGCACACTGCATTTAAGACCAGCCTGAGCCATCGCTCAAACCATCTGGTTATGCTCTGGGGCAGTCTTATTCCTTAAACTCAGGTTTATATATTCAAACATCACTTTTACGCATAAACCTGAGCTGGTATCGTGCCCCGGCTCCTCGGGGAGTGCGCGGCCGTGCGCGCTGATTGGCAGTAAGTAGCCTGAAAACAGGACCCTTCATGTACGTATATGACCAGTACGATCAACAGATCGTCGAGGATCGCGTCAAGCAGTTCCGCGATCAAACCCGCCGCTATCTCTCCGGAGAACTGAGCGGCGAGGAATTCCGTCCGCTGCGCCTGCAGAACGGTCTGTATATCCAGCGTTTCGCGCCCATGCTGCGCGTCGCCGTGCCTTACGGCCTGCTGTCGTCCGCCCAGGTTCGCGTGCTTGCACGCATCGCCCGTGACTACGACAAAGGCTATGCCCACATCAGCACCCGCCAGAACGTCCAGTACAACTGGCCGGAGCTGGAGGACGTGCCGGAGATTCTCGCCGAGCTGGCCACCGTGCAGATGCACGCTATCCAGACCAGCGGCAACTGCATCCGCAACACCACCACCGACCAGTTCGCTGGTGTGGCCAAGGACGAGATCATCGATCCGCGTCCCTGGTGCGAAATCATCCGTCAGTGGTCGACCTTCCACCCCGAGTTCAGCCACCTGCCGCGCAAGTTCAAGATTGCCGTCAACGGCGCCGTGGGCGACCGCGCTGCCATCGAAGTGCATGACATCGGCCTGGAAGCGGTGAAGAACGCAGCCGGCGAGCTGGGCTTCCGTGTTTCCGTCGGTGGCGGCCTGGGCCGTACCCCGATCGTCGGCAGCTTCATCAACGAATTCCTGCCGTGGCAGCACCTGATCAGTTATCTCGACGCCATCCTGCGTGTGTACAACCGCTATGGCCGTCGCGACAACAAGTACAAGGCGCGCATCAAGATTCTGGTCAAGGCGCTGACCCCGGAAGTGTTCGCGCAGCGCGTGGACGCCGAATGGGCACACCTGAAAGATGGCCCCAGCACCCTGACCGAGGCTGAAGTGGCCCGCGTTGCCGCACACTTCGTTGATCCGGCCTACTTGGCCCTGCAGGACGAAGACGCCCTGCTCGCCCAGCAGAACGCAGAGCATCCTGGCTTCGCCCGCTGGCGCGAGCGCAACACCTTCGCCCACAAGAAGCCTGGCTACGTTGCCGTGACCCTGTCGCTCAAGCCCACCGGCGTGGCGCCAGGCGACGTTACCGACAAGCAGCTCGATGCCATCGCCGATTTGGCCGATCGCTACAGCTTCGGCGAAGTGCGCAACAGCCATAACCAGAACATCATCCTTGCCGATGTCGAGCAGCGTCAGCTGCTGACACTGTGGGGCGAGCTGCGCGAGCAAGGCTTCGCCACGCCGAACGTCGGTCTGCTGACCGATATCATCTGCTGCCCGGGTGGCGACTTCTGCTCGCTGGCCAACGCCAAGTCGATCCCGATTGCAGAAGCCATTCAGCGTCGTTTCGACGATCTCGACTACCTGTTCGACATCGGCAATATCGACCTGAACATTTCCGGCTGCATGAACGCCTGTGGTCACCACCACGTTGGCCATATCGGCATCCTCGGCGTCGACAAGAAGGGCCAGGAGTTCTATCAGGTCTCGCTCGGCGGCAGCGCCGGCCGTGACGCCAGCCTGGCGCAGATCCTCGGCCCATCCTTCGCCGAAGCGGACATGGCCGATGTGATCGACAAGATCATCAAGGTCTACGTCGAACAACGCACAGAAGAGGAAAGCTTCCTCGATACTTACCGCCGCGTCGGTATCGACCCGTTCAAGGAGCGCGTCTATGCAGCGAATCATTAAGAACGGTCAGGTGGTCGACGAAACCTGGCACCTGTTGCCCAAGGACGTGACCCTGGACGTCATCCCCAACTGCGACGACATCATCGTCCCGCTGGCCCTGTGGCGCGAGCATGCTCACGCCCTCAAGGCCCGCGACGGCGGCCTCGGCGTGTGGCTGGAAGCTGGCGACGAGATCGAGGAAATTGCCGATGATCTGGCGCACTTCCAGGTGATCGCCCTGGAGTTCCCGGCCTTCACCGACGGCCGCCACTCCTCCACCGCCTACCTGCTGCGCACTCGCTATGACTACAAAGGCGAAGTCCGCGCCATCGGCGACGTCCTGCGCGATCAGCTGTTCGCCCTGCGCCGCGTCGGCTTCGACGCCTTCGCCGTGCGTGCCGACAAGGACCCGTACGATGCGCTGAAGGCCTTCGAGGACTACAGCGAG
This sequence comes from Pseudomonas sp. o96-267, assembly GCF_003935465.1. Taxonomy (NCBI): domain Bacteria; kingdom Pseudomonadati; phylum Pseudomonadota; class Gammaproteobacteria; order Pseudomonadales; family Pseudomonadaceae; genus Pseudomonas; species Pseudomonas sp. o96-267. Next base: position 74,597 of record NZ_RHQP01000012.1, on the reverse strand, counting down.
GTGTACCAGGCTTCGGCCGATCAGCCGCAACCGCTGTTCCGTCGCCGCGCCTGATCCACCGCAGCTGAAGCACCCAAAACGCCCCGACTGGTTCGGGGCGTTTTGCTTTGTGCATCTACGCTCGATCAATTCAGGTCGAACCGTGGCCCATCTCTGGAGTCGGACCCTATAAGTCCATCGCATAGGGAGAGACAGCCATGAAGCATGATTGGGACCTGATCGAACGCCTGCTGCATGAGGCGCAGAATTCCGCTGGCAAGCCATTCGCCCCGCGTCGCTACGCCGAAGACTTGGCTGCGGAACAAGAGAATGCGGGCGATCCCGTGCAGGACCTCGACCACCTGCGCGCGGAGGCCGCTCGCTACGAAGCACGTCTACTGGAAAATGGCTTTATCGAGCCGCGTCCAGAAGACCAAGGCGGCAACGGCGAAAACTTCGTGCTGACAGCGCGCGGCGCGCAACTGCTGAGCATGCTCGACAGCAGCATCCCCGGCAGCGAGCACCCGCGTGAAGTGCTCGACGAAGCCGGCGAAGCGGCGTTGACGCCCGAGGTGTTCGACCGCCTGGCGCCCAAGGCTAATCTTAGTGAAACCAGCTAACCAGTCATCGCGCAAATAAAAACGCCGCGCCCCCGAAAGGGCGCGGCGTTTTGCTGATCCTGTGACAAGGCATCAAGCCTGGCGGATCAATCCTCGCGGTAGCGACGCAGTTTCAGCGCCTTGCCAGCAACGCGGGTGTCTTTCAGCTTGCCCAGCAGACGGTCCAGACCGTCTTCCGGCAGCTCGACCAGGCTGAAGGTCTCGCGAATCTGGATACGACCGATCGCTTCGCGAGCCAGACCACCTTCGTTGAGGATGGCGCCGAGCAGGTTCTTCGCAGCGATACCGTCGCGAGTACCCAGCGCAGTGCGGCAACGCACGCGACCTTCGGTCAGCGGTACCGGCGCACGGCGCTCGCGGTATTCGCCGCGCTCACCACCACGCTCGCCATCACGCTCACGACGCTCACGCGGAGCACCACCAACGCCCGGCACCAGCGGCTGCTCGCGCTCGACGGTAGCCAGATCCAGCGCCTGACCATTGGTGGCCTTCTTCAGCAGTGCAGCGGCCAAAGCGCGCGGGCTGCAGCCAATGTCGGCAGTCAGACGGTCGAGCAGGTCACCATGGCTGGCTTCGGCATCGGCCACCAGCGGCGCCAGGCTGCTGGTCAGTTTCTTGATACGGGCATCGAGCACTTGCTGGGCGTTCGGCAGCTTGACCTCTCCGACCTTCTGCCCGGTGACGCGTTCGATCACCTGCAGCATGCGGCGCTCACGCGGGGTCACCAGCAGCAGCGCACGGCCATCGCGACCAGCGCGGCCGGTACGGCCGATACGGTGTACGTAGGACTCCGGGTCGTATGGCATGTCGACGTTGAACACGTGGGTGATGCGCGGTACGTCGATACCACGAGCAGCAACGTCAGTCGCGACGACGATGTCCAGGCGGCCATCCTTGAGCGACTCGATCACGCGCTCACGCTGATTCTGGGCGATGTCGCCGTTCAGCGCAGCGGCCTTGAAGCCTTTGGCTTCCAGGGCAGCAGCCAGGTCCAGAGTAGCCTGCTTGGTGCGTACGAAAGCGATCAGCGCGTCAAAATCCTCGACTTCCAGCAGGCGCAGCACGGCGTTGGTCTTCTGATCGGCATGGATCATCAGGTGCGCCTGCTCGATACGCGAGACGGTCTGGGTCTTGGCTGCGATCTTGACGTGTTGCGGTTCGCGCAGGTGCTTTTCGGCGATGGCACGGATCGAATGCGGCAGCGTGGCGGAGAACAGCACGCTCTGGCGGCTTTCCGGCATGGCTTCGAAGATCACTTCGAGGTCATCCATGAAGCCCAGCTTGAGCATTTCGTCAGCTTCGTCGAGTACCAGATGCTGAATGGTGGACAGCACTTTCTCGTCACGACGCAGATGGTCGACAAGACGACCCGGGGTGGCAACGATAACCTGAGCGCCCTGGCGAATGGCCTTGAGCTGCGGACCCATGGGCGCGCCGCCGTATACGGCAACGACGTTCAGGCCAGGCATCTGCTTGGAGTAGGTTTCGAAGGCGGTGGCAACCTGCAGGGCCAGCTCACGAGTCGGCGCCAGGATCAGCACTTGCGGCTCGCGCTTGGCCGGGTCGATCTTCGACAGCAGCGGCAGCGCGAAGGCTGCGGTTTTACCGGTACCGGTCTGCGCCTGACCGATCATGTCGTGGCCGGCGAGAATCACCGGAATGGCCTGCGACTGGATCGGAGACGGCTCTTCGTAACCAACGGCGGTCAGAGCGGCGAGAATATTGGGGTGAAGTCCGAGCGCGGCGAAGCCGCCGATTTCCTGGGTCATGGGTCTGCCTCAAGTGCATCCGCAAAGACCCATGTTCCAAAGCTGCGCATGCCGTGTAAGACCTTTTGGGTCACCCTGGCAGCCTGGTCGGCGGGGATTTGCGAAAACGTGATGAAAGTGAATCGTCAAGGATAGTCCGCTGGGGACTGGCTGCCGGGTTTAATTTCCCGGGCGAGTTGCGCTACCTGAACGTGGCCAGAAAATTGGCCGGCGCGCATCATACCGGAAATTCCTGACCAAGGTGCTGTTTTTTATCCTTACATGTCACCCCGCAGGGGCTTTTCTAGAGCTTTGCGCAGTTTTTACGCCGGGCGGCGCATCAGGTAGCCGGGCGCAAGGCCGCGATCAACGGTTGCAGCGAATAACCCAGGCGTGGTGCCAGTTCGCCAGCACGCATCTGCAGGCGTCCCAGGTCCAGCCTCTGCTCGAGGTCGGCGGGGATCAGCAGCACCACGTTGCCCTCCTTCACCGGGCACTCCCAATAATGGCGATGGTAGAGACCACGCAGCAGTGCCGCGCCAAGCGGCTTGCCGTCGTTGCCTGCCCATTGGTTGATGATCAGCCAGCCGCCTGGGTTGAGTTTTTCGCGGCAGCGCTCGAGAAAGCGCCAGGCCAGATGCCCGGCGCCCGGCCCCTGGTCGGTGTACAGGTCGAGAAAGATCAGATCGGCGGTTTCCGCGCTGTCCAGCAGCTCGGTGGCATCACCGATGCGAATGGTCAGCCGTGGATCGTCGTCGAGCCCGAGAAACTCCATGGCCAGGCGCGGCACGTCCGGTCGTAGCTCGATGGCCTCGACGTCCTCCAGCGGCAGGAATTTCAGGCAAGCCTGGGTCAGGTTGCCGGCACCCAGCCCCAGGAACAGCGCGGTTTCCGGCTCATCGTGGCACAGCGCGCCCAGCAGCATGGCGCGGGTGTAATCGTACTCCAGCCAGCTCGGATCGCCCTGGAACACGCAGCTCTGCTCGATGGCATCGCCGAACTCGAGAAAGCGGTAGGCGCCGATCTGCACCACACGGATAACCCCGAAGGCATCGCGCACTTCGGCCAGCAGAACCTCGTCCTGCAGCTGCAACTCGTCGTCCGGCGGCAACCCTGGCATCGAAACCTCCCCACAGTGACATCCCGTACCACAACAACCGGGCTAAAGGCGCCGATTGTCATTGAAGCAGCCGCCCCCGGTCACGCAATAATTCCAACACTTGCGCTGCACTCATAACAATAACGAGGTTCGCCATGTACGCCATCATAGGTGCCGGCCCCATGGGCCTGTGCACGGCACGGCAATTGAAGAAGTACGGCATCGATTTCGTCGGCTTCGAGCTGCACAGCGACGTTGGCGGCCTGTGGGATATCGATAACCCGCACAGCAGCATGTACCAATCGGCGCACCTGATCTCCTCCAAGGGCACCACCGAATTTCGTGAATTCCCCATGCGCGCCGAGGTGGCGCCCTACCCGCACCACAGCGAAATGCGCCGCTACTTTCGCGACTACGCCAGGCAGTTTCGTCTCTACGAGCATTACCAGTTCGACACCCGTGTGCTGCAGGTGCAGCGCCAGCAGCATGGCTGGAAGCTGATCAGCGAGCGCAACGGCGAGCAGCGCGAATGGCACTTCAAGGGCGTACTGATCGCCAATGGCACCCTGCATACGCCCAACCTGCCGCGCCTGCCCGGTGATTTCTCCGGTGAGTTACTGCACTCCAATGCCTACAAGAGCGCGGATATATTCGCTGGCAAACGGGTACTGGTGGTCGGCTGCGGCAACTCAGCCTGCGATATCGCCGTCGATGCCGTACACCGCGCCGCCTCGGTCGACCTCTCGGTACGCCGTGGCTATCACTTCCTGCCCAAATTCATCCTCGGCAAGCCCACCGACACCTTCGGCAGCGCGATCAAGCTACCGCGCCGCCTCAAACAGCTGGTCGACGGCCTGCTGGTGCGTGCCCTGGTCGGCAAACCCTCGCAGTACGGCCTGCCCGACCCGGACTACCGCCTGTACGAATCCCACCCGGTGATGAACTCGCTGGTGCTGCACCATATCGGCCACGGCGATATCCACCCTCGGGGCGACATCCAGTCGGTGAGCGGGCAAGGCGTGACCTTCGCCAATGGCGAACAGGCCGAGTACGACCTGATCCTCATGGCCACCGGCTACAAGCTCGACTACCCCTTCATCGACCGCAACGAGTTGAACTGGCCACAAGAGGCCGGTGCACCGCAGCTGTACCTCAATGTCTTCCACCCCGAGCACGACGACCTGTTCATGCTCGGCATGGTCGAAGCTTCCGGCCTGGGCTGGCAGGGGCGTGACGAGCAGGCGGAGTTGGTCGCGCTGTATATCCGTCAATTGCAGGCTGGCAGCGCCGCCGCTCAGGCCCTGCGCCAGACCATTCGTGCTCGAGCCAGCCAGCGCCTGGATGGCGGCTATCGCTACCTGCACCTGGAGCGCATGGCCTATTACGTGCACAAGGACAGCTATCGTAGACGCATAGCCGAACACAGCGCCGCCCTGCGCCATGAGCTGGCCAACGACGGCGTACTCGCCGCGCAGGGAGCATGAGCATGGAACAGGTCAATATCGCCTTCGACCCGAGCAGCCTGGTGCTGATCAACCTGATCGTCGCGTTGATGATGTTCGGCGTTTCCCTGGATTTGCGTGCCGAGGACTTCCGGCGCATCGCCCGCGCGCCCAAAGCCCCGGTGATTGGCATGCTGGCGCAATTTCTGCTGCTGCCGGCACTGACCTGCGTGGCCTGCTGGGCCCTGGCCATCGAGCCACAGCTGGCGCTGGGCATGACCCTGATCGCCGCCTGCCCAGGCGGCAGCTTCTCCAACATCATGACCTGGATGGCGCGCGGCAACGTCGCGCTGTCGGTGAGCATGACCGCCGTTTCCAGCGTCGTCGCCAGCGTGCTGACACCGCTCAACTTCGCCCTGTACGCCTGGCTCAATCCACACACGCGGCCGTTGCTGACACAGATCGAACTGGACCCGCTGAGCTTGCTGCTGCTCGTACTGCTGGTGCTCGGTTTGCCTCTGCTGGCAGGCATGTGGATCGGCCGACGCTTCCCGCAACTGACGCCGAAAGTGGAAAAGCCCCTGCGCCTGTTCGCCTTGCTGGTAATGCTCGGTTTCGTCGCACTGGCGTTCAGCCGCAACCTCGAGCAGTTCACTCGGCATTTCCATCTGTTCTTCTGGCTGGTGGTGGCGCACAACGCCCTGGCGCTGAGCATTGGCTACCTCAGCGCACGCCTGAGCGGGCTACCGGTGGCAGACCGCCGCGCCCTGACACTGGAAGTGGGCATCCAGAATTCGGCGCTGGGTCTGGTGATCATTTTCACCTTCTTCCCACAGGCCAGCGGCATGTTGCTGATCGCTGCATTCTGGGGTTGCTGGCATCTGGTCTCCGGCCTCAGCCTGGCCTGGCTCTGGTCACGCAGGCCACCCGAAACCAGCGCTGCGCTGACACCTTTGTCCAGCACAGGAGAGCGATGATGCGCGTGGTCCTCATCACTGGCGCCGCCAGCGGCCTCGGCTGGCAACTGGCGCGCGCCTTTCACGCACGTGGCGATGCCCTGCTGCTCACCGATATCGACGCCAGTGGTCTCGCGGCTCGCGCCGATGAACTGGGCAGTGAGCGCGTGCTGGCCCTTGCTGGCGACATCACCGACCCCGAGTTGCATGCACGCCTGATCGACGGCTGCCGGCAGCGCTTCGGCCGGCTGGACGTGCTGATCAACAACGCCGGCATCACCCACCGTTCGCCCACGCTGCGCACCGATCCCGCGGTATTTCGCAAGGTCATGGCGGTGGACTATCACGCACCGCTGGAACTGACCCTGGCCGCCCTGCCGCTGCTGCGTGAACGCCGCGGCCAGGTGGCCGCCATCGGCTCCATGTCCGGCTGGATGCCGGTGCTCGGCCGCGCCGGTTACTGCGCCGCAAAAAGCGCCCTGGGCCAGGCCTTCGAGGTGCTGCGCGCCGAGATCGCCCGTGACGGCATCGGCCTGCTGATGGTCTATCCGAGCTTTCTCGATACCCCCATCGACCGCAATGCCCTGGGCGGCGATGGCAAACCGGCCGGCCATGCTCGCTCGACCATTGGCAAGATTCGCGGCGCCGACTGGATGGCAAGCCTGATTCTCGAGGCACTGCAGCAGCGCCGCGAACGCCTGTTCCCTGATCGTGGCAGCTGGCTGGCGAGCCTGCTCTGGCGCCTGGCGCCGGCGCTTTACCACCGCAAGATGAGCCAGCGTTTCGCCGGGGAGATCAGCTGATGGCCCTGGCGCCCTACGCCCTCGGCGGCTTCATTTTGCTGGCCTACACCCTGGAAGCCGTCACCGGCTTTGGCAGCGTGGTCATCGCCCTGTCGCTCGGTGCATTGCTGCTGCCCATCGATCAATTGCTGCCGATTCTGGTGCCGCTGAACATCTGCATGACCGGCTACCTGGTGCATCGCCACTGGCGGCAGATCGACCACCGCCTGCTGCTTGGCACTCTGCTGCCCGGGATGCTTATCGGCACGCTGCTCGGCTATTGGCTGCTGCCTTATCTGGACACCCACGCGTTGAAGGTCGGCTTCGGCGCGCTGATCATCTGGTTCGCCGGCCGCGAGCTGTGGCGGCTGCGCCGGGTGAGCGCACTGCCACAACGCCCGACCTGGCTCACCCGCCTCATTACCCTGGCTGCCGGCCTCAGCCATGGCCTGTTCGCCTCGGGCGGCCCCCTGCTGGTCTACGGCCTGGCCGGCACCCAACTGGACAAAGCACGGCTGCGCGCCACTCTGGTCACGGTCTGGTTCACCCTCAACAGCCTGCTTACCCTCGCCTTTCTGCTCGACGGCCGCCTGCTGCCGGCGCTGCCTCAGGTGCTCACCTACGCCCCGCTTCTGCTGCTCGGCGTGTGGCTGGGCGAACGCCTGCATCGGCGCTTCGACGAGCGTCATTTCCGCCTCGCCATCTACATCCTGCTGTTGGTCACCGGCATCCTGCTGCTGGCGCCCTGGAGACTGCCATGAGCTACGACATCATCATCAACAACGGTCTGTACTTCGACGGCACCGGCGCACCGGGGACAATCCGCCATATCGGTATCCGTGACGGCAAGGTCGAGGTACTCAGCCTCAGCCCGCTGGCCGAGGCCGGTTGCCCCAAGGTGATCGACGCCAAAGGCCACTGGCTCACTCCCGGCTTCCTGGAGATCCACTCGCACTACGATGCCGAGGTGATCGCCGCCCCCGCACTGAAGGAGTCGGTGCGCCATGGCGTCACCAGCGTGACCATCGGCTCCTGCTCCATCAGCATGGTGCTGGCCGACGCCGAGGACTGCTCCGACCTGTTCACCCGCGTCGAAGCGGTGCCGCGCGAGTACGTGCTGCCGATCCTCAAGGAGAAGAAAACCTGGCGCGACGCCGCTGGTTATCGCGCCTTCTACGACCAGTTGCCGCTGGGGCCGAACGTCAATTCCTTCCTCGGCCATTCCGAACTGCGCGCGGCGGTGATGGGCCTGGAGCGCGCCACCAGCCGGGTGACGCCGAGCGACGCCGAACTGGCGCGCATGGAGCAACTGCTCGAAGAAGCGCTGGACGCTGGCTGTATCGGCCTGTCGGTGATGACCACGCGGCTGGACAAGATGGACGGCGACCGCGCCTGGTCCAGACCGTTGCCGTCGACCTTCGCCAGTTGGAAGGAGTTCTCTCGCCTGTTCGCTGTGCTGCGGCGGCGCGGCGCGGTGCTACAGGGCGCGCCGAACGCGGTGACCAAGGTCAACGTGTTCGCCTTCCTCTGGCAGGCCCACGGCTGGTTCAGGAAACCGCTGAAATGCACCATGCTGACGGCGCTGGATCTCAAGTCGCAGCCACTGCTGCACCGGTTCACCCGCCTTTCCGGCTGGTTGGCGAACAAGGTGCTGCGCGGCCACTTCCGCTGGCAGACCCTACCGGCGCCCTTCACCCTGCGCCTGGAAGGGCTCAACGTGAATGCCTTCGAGGAATTCGGTGCCGGCGAGATCCTGCGCAACATCAAGGACCCGGATGAGCTCTACGCCAAGGTCAAGGAGCCGGCGTTCCGCGCCCTGTTCAAGAAGCAGGTAAAGGCCGTACTGACCAAGGGCCTGTGGCACCGCGACTTCTCCGATTGCTGGGTGACCGAATGCCCGGATGCCAGCCTGGTCGGCAAGAACTTCAAGCAACTGGGCCAGACTCGCGGCCTGGATGCGGTGGACGCCTACTTCGAACTGGCCTGCCAGTACCGCGAGGCGCTGAAGTGGACGACCTGCTACGGCAACCAACGCGAGGCGATCATGCGCAAGCTGCTGGCCAGCCCCTGGACACACCCCGGCTTCGCCGACTCCGGCGCGCACCTGCGTTCCATCGCCCAGTACAACTTCCCGCTGCGTTTTCTCAAGTACGTGCGGGACGCCGAATTGGCCGGCGAGCCATTCATGGAACTGGGCAAGGCGGTGCGCCGCTGCAGCGGTGAGCTGGCCGACTTCATCGGCGTCGATGCCGGCTACCTGCGCGTCGGTGATCGTGCCGACCTGGTGCTGATCGATCCCGCCGGGCTCAACGATACGCTGGATGAACTGCACGAAGCGCCGATGGAAGTGCTCGGCCTGGTGCGGGTGGTCAAACGCAACGATGCAGCGGTCGCGCTGACCCTGATCAACGGCCGTATCGCCTATCGACGCGGCCAGGAATACCCGGATGACCTGGGCAAGGCGCAGCGCTACGGACGCTTCCTGCCAGCGCGTGATTTGTCGCCGCGCACGCTACCCGAGCGGGCATTCGAGCCTGCCCCGGCGTCATGAGCCAATACACGTAGGGGCCGCGGGGCTTATCGGTTACCATGCGCCTCCGCCTGATCAACCGCTAGAGACGCAGCATGTCCAACGCCTGGAGCCCCGAAAGCTGGAGGGCCAAGCCCATCCAGCAGCAACCTGAATACCCTGATGCCGCGCACCTGACTCGCGTCGAGCAAACCCTGGCCGGCTACCCGCCGCTGGTATTCGCTGGCGAGGCGCGCGAGCTGCGCCGCCAGTTCGCCGAGGTCACCCAGGGCCGCGCATTCCTGCTGCAGGGCGGCGACTGCGCCGAGAGCTTCGCCGAATTTTCCGCCGCGAAGATCCGCGACACCTTCAAGGTGCTGCTGCAGATGGCCATCGTCATGACCTTCGCCGCGGGCTGTCCGGTGGTCAAGGTCGGGCGCATGGCCGGCCAGTTCGCCAAGCCGCGCTCGTCCGGCAGCGAAACCATCGATGGCGTCACCCTGCCCGCTTACCGTGGCGACATCGTCAACGGTATCGGTTTCGACGTCGCCAGTCGCGTACCCGATCCGGAACGCCTGATGCAGGCCTACCATCAGGCCACCGCCAGCCTCAACCTGCTGCGCGCCTTCGCCCAGGGCGGCTTCGCCGATCTGCACCAGGTGCACCAGTGGAACCTCGACTTCATCGCCAACTCGGCGCTGGCCGAGAAATACCACCAGCTCGCCGGTCGCATCGACGAAACCCTGGCCTTCATGCGCGCTGTGGGCATGGACAGCGCGCCGCAACTGCGCGAAACCAGCTTCTTCACCGCTCACGAAGCGTTGCTGCTGAACTACGAAGAAGCCTTCGTCCGTCGCGACAGCCTCACCGGCCGCTGGTACGACTGTTCGGCGCACATGCTTTGGATCGGCGACCGCACCCGCCAGCTGAACGGTGCACACATCGAATTCATGCGCGGCATCGAGAACCCCATCGGCGTCAAGGTCGGCCCGAGCATGGACCCGGACGAGCTGATCCGCCTGATCGACGCCCTCAACCCGGACAACGATCCGGGTCGCCTCAACCTGATCGTGCGCATGGGCGCGGACAAGGTCGAAGCACACTTCCCGCGTCTGCTGCGCAAGGTCAAGGAAGAGGGTCGCCAGGTGCTGTGGAGCTCCGATCCCATGCACGGCAACACCATCAAGGCCAGCAGCGGCTACAAGACCCGCGATTTCGCGCAGATTCTCAGCGAAGTCCGGCAGTTCTTCGCTGTGCACCAGGCCGAAGGCACCTACGCCGGCGGCATCCATATCGAGATGACCGGGCAGAACGTCACCGAGTGCATCGGCGGTTCACGCCCGATCACCGAGGACGGCCTGTCCGACCGCTACCACACCCACTGCGACCCGCGCATGAATGCCGACCAGTCCCTGGAACTGGCCTTCATGATCGCCGAAACGCTGAAGCAGGTACGCCGCTGACCCTCAGCGGCCCGGGCCCCGGGGCCGGGGCGCCCCCGGGGGGCCGGGATTTATTGGGGGAGCGGGGAAATGGCGCCCCCACCGCGGGCCCCGGGCGGGGGCCGGGAGGGGGACCAGGCCCGGGGGGGCCGCGG
>NZ_RHQP01000012.1:0-63855 GCF_003935465.1 Pseudomonas sp. o96-267 | reverse complement strand
CCCCCCCACCCCTACACCCCCCCTCCCCCCCCCCCCCCTCCCCCCCCCCCCTCCCCCCCCCCCCCCCGCTCCCCCCCCCGCCCCCCCCCCCCCCCCCCCCCGCCCGCCCCGCCCCCCCCCCGAACCGGCTCGCACTTCTTCTCTGCGCTATCCGGCATAATGCCGCCCCAACGCGAGCACCGTGCAGGTGCCAGAGATGCTACCCAGCCGGAAAGGACTCGCGGCCAACCCCCCTCAACAAGGACGATGACCATGCAACTGCGCACCACCCTCTCCGCTTTCGCCCTGTCCAGCGCTGCATTGCTGACTGGCTGCCAGAACATGCCCCCCGCCGCCATGCTGCAATCGGGCCTGATGGCCGTACAGGCCGCGACTCTCAGCGACGCCGAAGTACGCAGCATGTCCGACCAGGCGTGCGCCGAAATGGATGCCGAAGCCACTATCGCTGGCCCGAACAGCCCATACAGCAAGCGTCTGGACAAGATCGCCAACAACCTCGGTCATCAGATCAACGGCACGCCGATCACCTACAAGGTGTACCAGGCCGACGAGGTCAACGCCTGGGCCATGGCCAACGGTTGCGTACGTGTCTACAGCGGCCTGATGGACCTGATGACCGACAACGAAGTGGAAGGCGTGCTCGGCCACGAGATTGGACACGTCGCCCTTGGCCACAGCAAAAAAGCCATGCAGACCGCCTACGCCACCACCGCCGCACGCAATGCTGCAGCCGCTTCGGGCAATGCCTCCGTCGCCGCCCTGTCCGCCTCGCAGCTCGGCGCCCTGGGTGAGCAATTGGTCAACGCGCAGTTCTCGCAAAGCCAGGAAAACGCCGCCGACAACTTCTCCTTCGACCTGCTGACCCAGCGCAACATCCCGCGCGACGGCCTGGTCACCGCGTTCGAGAAGCTGGCCAAGCTGGGCGGCGGCGAAAGCAGCATGTTCTCCTCGCACCCGGGCTCCAGCGACCGCGCCGCCAACATGCGCACCCGCCTGGCGGCCAAGTAAGCATCAGGTTCAGGGGCTGCAGTGCAGCCCCTGTCTCATTGGGAGATTGCCATGTCGATACTGCGTAACGGCTTGCTGCCGCTCACTCTGCTGCTGCCGCTCGGCGCCTGGGGTGATTACGACAAGCAGTACCAGGCCTGCCTGGACGCCAGCGGGATGATCAACAACGCCAGCGTCGCCGGCTGCGCCGAAGGCGTATCGGAAACGGTGAAAAAGGAGATGAACCGCGTCTACCAGCAGCTGTTCCTCAAGCTGCAGGAAAGCCAGCCAGTGGACGCCGAACAGCTGGAAACGGCGCAGAAGGCCTGGTTGATCTACCGCAACGGCCAGTGCGACCTGCAGGGCAAGCACGTCGGCTCGCCGATGTACTACACCTGCCCGATGGAGTTGAATATCCAGCGCGTCGAGGAACTGAAGTTCCTGCTGGAAAACGGCGGCTAATCGAGCAAACCTCGCAGATTGACGCTCGGCGCCAGCCACACCTCTTCCAGGCCCAGCCAATGCGCCAGCGCGCGCAGCGAATCGGCCAGCGCCAGACGCGCCTCCTCACTCAGCACTGCCTCCTCCAGATGCACAGCATGCACTGCCAGGCGCCCGGCCGCGCGCTCGCTGCGCAGATCCACCCGCGCCAGCAGGCGTTCATGGTGCAGAAACGGCAGCACGTAGTAGCCATACACGCGCTTGGCCTGCGGAGTGTAGATCTCCAGCCGATAGCGGAAGCCGAACAACCGCTCGGTGCGCTCGCGCTCCCAGATCAGTGAATCGAACGGCGACAGCAGCGCACTATGGCGAATACGCCGGGGAATGCGCGGCTCGCCCCGGCAATAGGCCGCCTGCCGCCAACCCTGCACCGTGACGGGCAACAGCTCGCCCGCCTCCACCAGTTCAGCGATACGGCGCTTGCTGTCACTGACGTCCAACCGGTAGTAGTCGCGCAAATCGCGCTCGGTCGCCACGCCCAGGGCATCGGCAGAACGCAGCAACAAGCGGCGCTGCGCTTCGCCCTCATCCAGGTCCGGGTGGTTCAGCACCTCCGCGGGAATGACCCGCTCCGGCAGATCGTATAGCCGCTCGAAGCCACGCCGCCCAGCCACAGTGACTTCGCCTGCGGCGAACAGCCACTCCAGCGCCGTCTTCTCCGCGCTCCAATCCCACCAGGGGCCGGCCTTCTCGGTACGCGAGGACAGACTGCCGGCGCCCAGTGCACCGCGCTCGCGCACGGCCTGCAGCACGCTATCTAAAACGTCGCGACGCTCGACACCGAACTTCGCCAACTCGCGATAGATGCCCTGCCCATCCGCGGCTCGGCGCATTCGCCAGCGCAGCAGCGGAAATAGCTCCAGCGGCAACAAGGAGGCTTCATGCCCCCAGTACTCGAACAAACGCCGGCGCCGCGCGCGGCCCCAGGCCAGTTCATCGAGGTGCTCGGCCTGGTAAGGACCGAGGCGGGAAAACGCTGGCAGATAGTGCGAGCGCACCAGGGCATTGACCGAATCGATCTGCAACACGCCCAAACGCTCGATCTGCGTCTGCAGGTGCTTGTGGCCAACGGCGCCGCGTGGCGTACGGCCGAAACCCTGGGCAGCCAGGGCCAGACGGCGCGCTTCAGCGAGAGAAAGAGAAAGGGTCATGGCGACTCAGCCTATCAGGCTGGCGCCGCGAACGCATGACGGAAGGTGAAGGCCTGCGCCGTCGCGCCATGCTCGCGCAGATGAGCCAGGCGTTCGGCAGCCTCGGTCACGCTTGGCCGATGCCCCGCCGGCACCCACCACAGCACCTGATGCGCCTGCTCGACACGCTCGAACCATTCGCGGCGACGCTTGAGCATCTCGGTATGCGCGGACTTGTAGACGTAGTCACTGAGCGACTGCACATCCTCCCAAACCGACATGTTGACCAGCACCTCCTCACCGAACGGGCGGATTGCCGTGGCGTCGCCCGCCTCGTCCTGCTAACGCCAGACATAGCCGGGCGAATCTTCTGCCAGCGCATTGATACGCTCCAGATTGGCGACGAAGTCAGCCATCTCCGGTGATTCCAGCGGCGTCTTCATCCAGGCGATGTTCAGTTGAGCCAAGTGATAAACGGGCAATTTCAGCCTCCTTGCGTCAGGGTTGTTGCGACAGGCCACGCCAACCGGCCAGGCGACGGCGCAACCAGGCCTCGCTACTGACCAGGGTGATGCCCGACAGCACCAGCGCCGCGCCGATGATGAAGTTCAGGGTCAGCGGTTCGTCCAGCACCAGCACGCCGAAGGTGACGCCAAACAGCGGGGTCATGAAGGAGAACACTGCCATGTTCGAAGCCAGGTAGCGGCGCAGCAGCCAGAACCAGGTCAGGTAGGTGAAGAACGACACCACCACGCCCTGCAGCAGAATGCTGGCGATGGCCACAGGCGTCCAACGCAGCAGGGACAGGTCCACCACCGTCAGCGCATAGGCCAGCAACAGCACGAACGCCACCGCCAACTGATAGAACAGGGTCAACCCGGCCGGAGCCTCGGACAGGCGCGAACCCCGCACGACGACCGTGGTCGCGCCCCAGGCCATACCAGCGCACAGCCCCAACGCATCGCCCAGCAACATACCGGCATCGACCTCAGCCCAGTTGTCACCAACGCCAAATGCCATCACCACCCCGCCGAAACACAAGGTGATACCCAGCCACTGCAGGCGTCGCAAGCGCTCGCTGGGCAACAGAAAGTGCAGCCCAAGTGCCGAGAAGATCGGCGCGGTGTAAAGAAATACCGCCATATGCGAAGCCGTGGTGTAGCGCAGGCCAAGGGCGATGAAGAAGAACTCCAGTGCGAACAACACGCCCGCCAGCAGTCCAGCCAGCCACGTCGAGCTGACCCATTCGCGCCATCCGCGCTGCCACAGCAAGAGCAAGCCGACCAGTACGGCGGCGATGCCGGAGCGCAAAGCCACCTGCAGCATGGGCGCGATATCGTCCGCGGCCAGCTTGATCGCCACCTGCTGACTGCCCCAGATGGCGCATAACAACATCATCAGCTGGAACAGGAAAAAATCGGAGCCCTTGCGCACCGCAGTCATTCAACAACTCCTGTCATGTACTACTCACTTTTTCAGCGGGTCATCCCAGAACGGCCGTTCGGCCTCCTGCAACACATCAGCTCGGGACAGTCCCAAGTCCTTCAATGCAGCATCATTCAGTTGCGCCAGCTGTGCCCGCTCGCGAGCCAGTTGACGCCAGCGCCGCAGCATACGCCATACACCGCCCAGCGACGGCAACCGTTCGAAGTGGATAGCCTGAGCCAACGCATAACCTTTCTGACCTTTCATCTTTTCGCCCTCCCTGTGGGGTTGGCGTCAGTGTCGGGTCCAGCTTAAGATCAATCCAACGAATGTTTCTTATGGCATCCATCTCGAGGATTGATGAATGGCCTTCCACCCCAGTATTGATACCGAATTGCTGCGCAGCTTCGTTGCCATCGCCGACACCGGCGGTTTCACCCGCGCCGCAGAAACGGTCAATCGCACCCAGTCAGCCGTAAGCATGCAGATGAAGCGGCTGGAAGAAGACGTGGTGCAGCGCCCGTTGTTCGAACGCGACGGGCGCCAGGTGCGGCTGACGCCAGAGGGCCAGGTGCTGCTGGGTTATGCGCGGCGCATCCTCAAACTGCATGGCGAGGTACTCAACACTCTGCGCGAACCGCATATGGTCGGTGCCGTGCGCATCGGTACGCCGGACGACTACGTGATGCGCTTTCTGCCGGAGATTCTCTCGCGCTTCGCCCAGGCCTATCCGCTGGTGCAAGTGGAGGTGCATTGCGAGCCGTCGGGACAACTGCTGCTGCGCCAGGATCTGGACCTCACAATCGTCACCCGCCAACCCGGCAAGGAGATCGGCCAACTGCTGCGCCAGGAGCGCTTCGCCTGGGCCGTGGCCCAGGGCTTCTGCCCGCACGAGCAGAAGCCCATGCCGCTGGCCATGTTCAATGCCGACTGCTTCTGCCGCGAATGGGCCTGCAACGCGCTGGACACGATGGGTCGTCCCTACCGCATCGCCTACACCAGCCCCAGCCTGTCGGCGATCTTCGCTGTGGTGCGCGCTGGCCTGGCCGTTACCGCGCAGCTGCAAAGCCTGATCACCCCCGACCTGCGCATGCTCGGCGAAGCCGAGGGCCTGCCGCTGCTGCCACTGACCAGTATCGTACTGCTACGCAACGAAAGTAGCCAGTCACCCGTGACCGAGTGCCTGGCCGATCACATCGTCGAAGGTTTTCGCTTATAGGCTGCCGCTCGACTCCAGTGCCAACATCAGCGCACAGAGCAGCAGGAAGCCGCAGAACAGGGTACGCAGCAGGCGCTCCGGCAGCGAATGCGCCAGGCGCACGCCCCAACTGATGCTGAGCAGGCCGCCAACCGCCAGCGGCACGCCCATCCACCAGTTAACCTGACCGTGCACAGCGTAGGTAAACAGCGTCACCCCGGTGCTGGGCAGCGCCAGGGATAGCGAAAGACCCTGTGCCACCACCTGCGTGGTGCCGAACACACTGGTCAGCACCGGCGTCGCCACCACGGCGCCGCCCACGCCAAACAGCCCGCCCATTGCGCCGGACACCCCGCCCAGCACACCAAACCAACCCCAGTGATGACGCAGCTCGCCGCTGGCCGGCGCCTGAGCCATCAGCATACGCAGCAGGTTGTAGGCCGCCAAAGCCAGTAGAAAACCGACGAAGGCCCAGCGCATGGTGCGCGAATCCACCTCCACCGCATACAGGGAGGCCAACCAGGCGCAAAAGAAGCTGGTAACGCCGAGTAGCAGGGCATAGCGCAGATCGATGCGATTGCGTTGATGGTAACGCCAGATCGCCAGCATCACGTTCGGCACCACCATGACCAGTGCAGTCCCCTGAGCAAGCTGCTGATCCAGCCCAAAGACAATGCCCAGCACCGGAATGGCGATCAACCCACCACCGATGCCGAACAAGCCGCCCAATGTTCCCAGGCCCAACCCCAGCAACAGATTCAGCAACAGGTCGAACAGATTCATGACACCTCCAGATAGAGGACGCATGTTAGCCAGTCACGGCTAGCGCGGAAACGCACAGCAACGCACAATGGCTTTGCTTAATACGCACAAGCAGGCTGCCATGAACCCCGATACCCTGACCGACCAACTGGAACTCTTTCTCGACGTGCTGGAGACCGGTAGCTTCTCCGCAGCCGCCAGACGTCACCCGCTCACACCCTCGGCCGTGGCACGCCGCATCGATGCCCTGGAGCGCGCCATGGGCAGCGGTCTGTTCAGTCGCACGACCCATGCAGTACGCGTCACACCGGCGGGTCTGGCATTCGCCGAACGTGCCCGACGTATCCTCGCCGAGTTGCACCTGGCGCGCGCCGAAGCGGTCTCCTTGAGCAGCGCACCCGAAGGCATGATCCGTATCGATGCCCCCTCGCCTTTCGGCAGACGCCACCTGGCCCCGGCGATTGCCGAGTTCCTGCGCGCCAACCCTGGGCTGGACGTGCAACTGCGGCTGATCGACAGCTTCATCGACCTGCAGGGCGAGCACCTGGGCGAGGTGGACATCGTCGTGCGCATCGGCCCGCTACCGGACAGCCGATTGGTCGCCACGCCCCTGGCATCGATGACCCGCATCGTCTGCGCCAGCCCGGACTACCTGCGTCGACGCGGCATCCCACGTAGCCCACTGGAACTGGAGCAACACGACGGCCTCGACTGGGATAGTCTCGCCCCACCCTACGCGTGGCGCTTCGAAGTCGACGGCAAATTGCAGCTGTGTAAACCCAAGCGTTTGCGTCAGACCAGCAACAATGCCGAGACCTTGCTGTTCAGCGCCCTCGCTGGCCTTGGCGTGGCACACCTGCCCACCTGGATGAGCAGCGATCATTTACAGCGCGGCGAGCTGATCCCGCTGTTCTGCGAACAGGGCTTGCCGCCCGTCGAGCCGGTGAGCATCTACGCCTTGCGCCTGGAACGCGAAGCCAGCCCACGGACGCGGCTGTTGCTGAGTTTCCTGAAGCAGCGCTTTGGCTTTCCACCGCCCTGGGACCAGGCGCTACAGGTCAGCCTGGCCATGCCGCAGCAGTAAGGCTTGTGTGGGAGCGGCTTCAGCCGCGATAGCGCCCTGAAAATCAGGCACAAAAAACCCGGCGACTAGGCCGGGTTTCTCGTGCAGCTTACGCTCAGGCCGGAGCCTGGGTGCGGCCCTTGTAGGAACCGTCACGGGTATCGATCTCGATCCAGTCGTCGATGTCGACGAACTCGGCAACCTTGATCTCGGTACCGTTGCGCAGTTTGGCAGGCTTCATCACCTTACCGGAGGTGTCGCCACGAGCAGCGTTCTCGGTGTAGACAACCTGACGCACAATGGTGGTCGGCAGGTCAACGGAGATCACTTTGCCTTCGAAGAACACGGCTTCGCAGACGTCGCTCATGCCTTCTTCGATGAACGGCAGAACGCTTTCCAGATCTTCGGAACGCAGCTCGTAAGAGTTGTATTCCGGGTCCATGAACACGTAATCCTCACCGCTGATGTAGGACAGGTTCACTTCCTTGCGCTCGAGAATCACCGGCTCCATCTTGTCGTCGGCTTTGTAGACGGTCTCGGTCTTGGAACCGTTGAGCAGGTTCTTCAGCTTCATCTTGACGATGGCGCTGTTACGACCGGACTTGGTGAACTCGGCCTTCTGGATCAGCCACGGCTGGCCATCGATCAGGGCCACGCTGTTGACTCTCATTTCTTGTGCAGTTTTCATGCGGATATCCGAAATATGCGGGAGGTACAGAAATCTAGGCCGCGTATGATAGCCAATTTAAGTAAAACTGTTCCAGCGTCGTGGCAAGATCCGACCGAGCGGCCTGCTGATCGCACCACTGCTCGGCGTGTCGCTGCAGTGCCGGCCATGCCGCGAGAAGCGCAGGCCAGGCCGCTTCCATCCCCTCGCCGGTGTTCCACGCACGCCAGAATTCAGCCTGAGCGGCGGCAGCTTCCGACATCAGATCGGCGCCGTAGATCGCCAGAAACGCCTCAAGTTTGTCCCAGTGCGCCCTCTCCTCTTGCGGGTAAATGTGCCAGAGCAGCGGTCGACCGGCCCATTGCGCGCGGATGAAGGAGTCCTCACCGCGCACCGCATTAAAATCGCAGCACCACAACAGGCGGTCGTAGTCGTCCTGGGCCACGAAAGGCAGCACATGGATCAGCAGGTTACCGCGCCTGCTGTGATCACCCGGCACCAACGGCCCCTCACCTAGCCAGGCCTGCAAATCGGCAAGAATCTTGCCCTGCGGCACCAGCAGCTGCGTCAGCTGCGGATCGGCCACCAGTGCATCCAGCCATCCTGCCAGGCCCGTGTTCTCATAGGCGAATAGAGAAATCAGCCGCGCCCCGGGCTCACGCACCACGCCGAGTGACTGCAGGAACGCCTGCTGCGCCCGCGCGTCAGCCTGATAGGCACGCCGCCGCGCCAACAGATCGGCTTCGCGCAGCAAACCGCCCGTGCCCTCCACGAATCCAGGGAAGAAAAAGAACTTCTGCAAGCCTCCAGGCTGCGGCGATGGCAGGCCATGACAGCCCGCAACCCAGTCCTCGGCGCTGAGATACTCAAGGTTCAGCCACAAACAGTGCGTGCCGCTGATAGTCATCGCCTCGATATAAGACGCAGGTAACTGACAGGCGAAGGCCTCGACCACCACTTGCGCGGGCTCAACCGCAGGGAACGGCTCTACCCACTGGCGCACCTCGACACCACTCCAATGCTGACATTGAGCATCAAGGCTGGCCTCGGGGCACAAGCGTACGAACGCCCCCAGCTCGTCGACCCACAGACGCACCGCATGCCCCTGCTCGGCCACCAGTTGCCGGGCCAGCCGCCAAGTCACGCCGATATCACCGTAGTTGTCGACCACGCTGCAGAAGATGTCCCACCTGGCCACACTGCGCCCCTTCGGAAAATGATCGCTATTCTAACCGGCGAACAAGAAAAAGCCCGCCAGAGGCGGGCCAAGGGGAGCGCTGGAGCGAGCGCGGGGTAAAACAGTGAATCAGGCCAGCAGCGAATCGCCCTCACGACGAATAGCGCTGCTGAGCATCCAGACCGCCTGGCAAGCCAACGCAGCCTCGCGGGAAGCGAAGGGGCCGGCTTTTGGCTGGCCGTCCACCATCACCAGCCAGCACGTCATATGACCGTCGGAACGGAGCTCAGCCGGCACCGCACTACCAACCAGGGAAACCACATCGATACGGGACATCATGACCTCCAATCCAACTCAAGCTCTGTTGGGCTCAACATTAGGTCGATGCCGCGCTAGATAGAAATCAGTGCTCTCGATAGTGACCATGGATATCGCCAATGGCAGCAGCACAGGTGCCGACACAGGCTGTGCCGTGCACCTGACAGGCAAGAGTAGCTACGCAAAGAAAGAAGCCCTCAAGGCCGAAACCTTGACGGCTCAGAAGCACGTCTAGATGCATGCGGGAACATACGGGCACAAAAAAACCGGCTAAAGAGGCCGGTTTAATTGGGTTTCAGAGTCATGTGGGAACATCTGAAAACATGTCATTGGTGCCGAAGCCGGACTAGAACACAGCAGCTCAAGGTCTCGTATTTACTGGCTACAGCCATTTTTTGTCTTACTCCGTATCCCCAAACGTATTCCTAAAACCAAACTCCCCCCTCCAATTCGCACAGCACCCACCCCTGCAGGCCGCCTCCGAACGGAAGCGGAACCCCTCCTGTCGTTCGTCTATCTGGAAAAAGTCCGCGGTCTACGTCACCGCATAGCCGAACCAACTGAGGAAGGACCCAACATGAAAGACGGACATCCCTGACGACCGATCAGCTAGAGCGCGGTCGGGGCTCGAATTACCCGCATAGGGTGGCGGCCTATCGGGAGGACCCGCCGTCTACATGAGTCATTCTCATGCTTAACCTGGGATTTCAACAGTTAACCAATTTCAATAATTCACTAACTTTCAGAGCCATGCACTAGCCCGAGAGCGGGGCTCGAATTACCCGTGGCAGGCTTTCCCACGCAGGGGCCCCGGCCAGATGCAGCAACACCCTGACGCGTCCAGTATGAGCACGGCGCATGGACCTCCATCGCTGGCGGCACTCACCCCTTACGGGGTGCGGGGGCGCAATCCATACCTCTCGAATAACTGGTGTTCTCGGTGTTCTTGGTGTTCCTAAACAGCTGCATCCCAGCAACGGCGGGGCTTGTGGCGATGGAACACAATTGCGAGAAAGGTGGAACACTTGGTGTTCTGAACACCAATGGTGTTCCGATCATGCGGAAGCCGGTCGGAGATTCTGACAGCGGTAGCGGGCGATCAAACGGAACACCACAGGCGGGCCCGCAGGAGGAAAGGCAGAGGCATGGTGCCCAAGCCGAGCGGCTCGGGCGGATGAATCACTTGTTCCAGTGGCGCTTGACTGTCGGCAGGCTAAGCCCCAGCTCGGCAGCCGCCTGGCTCTGGCTCAGGCCCTTGGCCTTGCAGGTTTGCACGGCCTTGGTGGTCTCGACTGCCTCGGGGCGACCGGCCTTCTTGCTGGTACGGGCCAAGCCTTCCTTGGTGCGTTCCTTGATGCGGTCGCGCTCGAAGGCAGCTACAGCAGCCAGGACGGTGAGCTGCAGCTTACCGGCTGCGCTGGTCAGGTCTACGCCGTCCAGATCGAGGCTGCGCACATGGATGGAGCGGGCGGCCAGGACTTCGATGGTGGAAAGCACGTCCTGCACGTCGCGGCCAAGGCGATCCAGCTTGAGCACCACCAGCACATCGCCGGCTTCCATTCGATCTGCCATCTTGGAGAACTCTGGACGCTGCAGCGCAGGAACACCACCAGACACCTGCTCAGCAAACCAGCGATGCGGCTGCACATCGAAGCCCTTCTGCTGCAAAGCCAACAACTGGTTGTCGGTGGATTGCTCCAGAGTCGAGACGCGGCCGTAGGCGAAGACGCGATTCATGGTGTGCCCTGCTGGTATCGTTTAAGGTGGGATCATTATCTATCGGTATCAATAAATAGTAAACCCGCATTTGTTGATACCAATTAGGCAGGGTGTTTTGCTAGTATCAATAAACGGTCGTTTTATGACACCAGAAGAGGGAGATTCAGCGAGCCGAGCCCGGAAGCCGCAACCTGGGCTCCCGAGGTTCTGCCGATGCCACAGATGATCCCCCGAGCCTCGCAACCACCACAGCGCGCAACACCTTCGGCAGACCATCGCCGCCAACCAGAAATGCTATGGCCTGAGCTTCGAGCCAGCGTTTCTGTGCCGAGGGCTTCTGGTAGCCAGTCAGTTCACGCAATTCAGCATCCGATAAAAACATGACCCCTCCTATTGCAGAAGGGGCATAGAGTGCCAGAGCGGCCGCTACTCAAGCCGCCGCCGCTAAGGCTTCATCTTCATCAGCAAACAGCCTGGCACCGTCCACCACATATGCCCGCCCCTTGGGCATGCCTGGCAGCGCGATGGACTGGGCGGCCTTGCCATCCTTGCCGGGCTGCAATATCTCCCGCTCCACCAGCACGCGGTTGACGTTTCGCAGGTTCATGCCCTTGAACACCTCATCACGCCAGGCGGTGGGCAACAGGTAGTAGGTAGCGCTGGTGTAAAGCACGTCACCGCAGCCGTGTTCGATGGTGCGCCGGAAGCCAAGCCGGTCAACCGTTCGCGGTGCGTGTTCGTCCACCTTGGCCGCCACGTTGTCCCAGCGGGTAAAGCGCCCCTCGCCATAGCGCTCGATAGTCAGGCGCAGGCGCTGCACTATGGCGTCACCTTCCAGATTGCCAGCCCCGCCCCGCTCTGCCAGCCAGGCGCCCAGGCACACCCTGGCGGCATGCGTGGCCGTACCATCTGGCCAGCCCGTGACGCCCAGCGCCGTAGCCAGCTCCCCGGCTGCAGCAGCAAGCCCGAACCGCGCGGCCGCTCGCTGAGCCTGGCCGCTGGCGCTGGCTGGCAACGCCTCGGCGATGAAGCGCTCAACCGTGCTGCGCACCATGGCCGTATAACCTAGCAGCTTGCCCGGCTCGCAGAGGGCCGACAGGAAGGCGAGGGCCGGCGTGCCGTAGAACCTGCCCACCCGTGCCTTGAGTGCATCTGACAGCGCGGCCGCATCGTCGAAGCCATGCAACGCCTCGAACAGCCCAAGCCCCTTGCTGGCATCAGCCGGCACGGCCAGCAAGCGCACTTCCATCCCGGCTTTCAGTTCCTTGTGTGCCTCGGCCATGTGCTGCGCCAAGGTCTTCTCCCCAGTCGAGAGGAACAGCAAGCGCCACTCCTGCACCTGGCGCCCGGCCTGGCCGCGATCATTGGCGCGGGCCTTGCCGGTGCCGTTGCCCAGCATGTACACCGTTTCACCGATGATCCTCGGGTCACACATGCCAATTTCATCGAGCACCAGCAGCCCGTCAGAGTGCGCAGCGGCGATGCTCTCCAGGGCGTTATCGGTCGAGCGCCACGAGCGCACCAGGCGCGGGCCACCCCATACCGAGGCGGCCACCTGCAAGTGCGTGGTCTTGCCGCCTGAGCTATCGCCGTAGAGGTGGAAGCCGCCCGACTCAGCGCCCAGCAGGTTCAGCAGTGGGCCGGCGAAGGCCACGCACACCACGAACGCCAAGCGGTTGTTGCCCACGCACAGCGCACCAACCTGCTGCTGCCATTGCTCCAAGGTGCCGAACTGGCTAATTGGCGGGAGCTGGGCGCCCGCTTCGTAGAAGTGCAGGTGCTCAACGCTCTGGCCTATCTGGCGATCCGGCAGCAGGTAGGCGTCGCCATGCCAGCCTAGGCGCGTGACCAGGCGAGCGCGCTCGCTGCTGTCGTAACCCTGTAGGTAGCTCTGCAGGTCGTTGCGGGAGTTGCGGGCGGTGCGCAGCGGCGCCAAGCGTAGGCCCATATCTACCAGCGGCCCCAGCACATCCTTGCCGAAGTCCCCGGCCATGCTGCGCTGGGGAATGTTCAGCCGTTTGCTGGCGCCGTCCGGGTCGTCGAACTCCACCAGCAGTCCCCAACCATGGCCCTTTTCGTCGCGGGTGCGCGCCAGGATCTCCAGGCGCGAACACACAGGCCGCGCCTCGCCATCCTCGCCGGCATAGAACACGCCATCGGCGGTGACGCGAAAGCCGGCCGGCATCGGCGCTGGCTTCTCGGTAGTTGCCAGCTTGCTGCTGGCGCTGGCCTTGGTCCCCTTTCCTTTGCCCGCTGGCGCAGCAGCCGGCGCCAGCGCGAACAGTTCCCCGGTGCGATCCAGCTCTGCCAGGTGCGCCGCCGTCCAGCCCTTGGCCACTGCATCGGCGGCGTCGTCGCCCTCGGCCCATTCGCCACCAGGGGCAAAGGTGGGCCGGTCGCCATTGAGGCCCGGCCGCTGGCTGAACACCGCAAGTGCTACCGAGCGCACCGAGGCCGCGCCAAGCTGGCGCAGGTGCTCGGCCAGGGCATCCATGCACTTGAGGCCGGGTGCGTCGTTGTCCGGCCACAGCAGCACATCGCGGCCGGCAAGTGGAGCGAAGTCGGCTTTCTGCCAAGAGTTGGTGCCGTTGGGCCAGCAGGTAGCGACGTAGCCGGGCAACAGCTCGGCGGCAGCGTCTGCCGCTTTCTCGCCTTCGCCCAGCACCACCGGGTCATCTGCGCGGGGGGCCAGCTCCTCGAGGCGCAGCAGCGGGCGCGGCGCGGGCAACCCCTGCCAACGCCAGGACTGCGGGCCATTGCCCGAGTGCTTGCACCAAGTCAGTGGAGCGAACACCTTGCGCGGCGTGCCGCTCTCATCCGGCCCCAGGTCGAAGCGATACAGCACCATCAACGGTTGGCCATCGGCGGCGCGGTAGATCCACACCTTCGACGGTGTGCCGTTCTTCCCGTGCTGCGTGGGAAGCTTGCGCATCGCCTCATCAGGGATCGGTAACACCGGTACCCACTCGGGCGCCTTGGGCTTGTTGCTGGCCGGCGCGCTGGCGCTGACAGTGCCGGGCGTAACACCCAGGAAGGCCGCCAGCTTGTTGCAAGCGTCCACCTCGCTGCCACCGTCCAGGTAGTGCACCAGGTCGATCAGGTCGCCGCCCTTGTCGCCAGTGGCGAAGTCGCTCCAGGTGCCCTTGGCCAAGTTCACCTTGAGCGAGCCCGCGCGCTTGTCGGCCCGCGTTGGGTTTGGTGCGGTGTATTCCTTGCCGCCGTCCACCCGTTTGCCACCGGGCAACCAGTGCGACAGCACCCGGTCGATGGCCTGCAGGGCGGCGCGTTTCACCTCGGCAAAGGTGGGGTATTTCTTGCGGTCTTGGTCGTCGGTCATTCGTCGCCCTCCCGCTTCCTGGCAGCGCTGTAGAGGCTGCTACCGGCAGTTTTAACCATCGCCCCCAAGGCTTTCACGGCATAGTGCAGAGCGTTCATCTCCTCGCTGCTCAGCTCGCGTTCCGTCAGCATCAAACCGATGCCCTCCAGCCCGATACCTGCACCTTGGAGTTCATCCCCACTACGTAGAACGTCTTGCAGGAACAGGTCTTCCTCAAAGGTTTTTTTGCTCACTCGACACCACCTTTCCGGTCAACCGGAATGCTGGTCGCGTCACCATAGAGAGCAAGCGCTCTAATCTGCTCAAGCAGGCCCTGGACACCCCACAGTGCATTGCAGATCAGATAGTCCGCAGACCGACGATCAGACTCGCCGTTGAACTCAGCCATTAGAAAATGCAAAACAGCGTCGGCGCGGGAACAGGCCGCGGTGATTGCGTCAATGGGAATGCCAGGCTCGGCAGTGCGATCAACAGTCATGATGGTTTCTGGCAGGCTGCAATCAACAGGCTTCATTGCTCAACTCCTTGCCGTGCCGCGCGTTGAATCTGGTAAGCAGCAACCTGCAGCGCAGCGGCATCATTCACCAGCATCCGTACAGCATTGAAGCAGCCGGCAATCTCCTTGTTGTCGCTGGACTCAAAGTCAGCCAGGCAGCTCAGGAGGCCAAGCAAACACTGAGCAGCGTCCTGCCGCATATCAGCTTCGTTCATCAAGTCCATATGACTGGTATCAGCTCGATAGCCCAACACTGAATTTCCAGTAAAAGCACTCTCCAGCGCCACGAACTCCATCGGCTGCCTGGTGGCGTGGTTCTGTTGATTACGCATGGCTCACCTCCTGAGCTTCCAGCGTCAGGGAGCGGACGTGCTCGAGGTGCTCACGCAGGTTGGCTGCACGGATGCGAACGCGGTAGCCACCCGGCAACCAGGCCAGTGCCTGGCTGGCATCGCTGGTGGCCTGGCACTGCTCGGCCTGCGCTTCCAGTTCGCGAGCCTTGGCCATGGCGACGTTGTAGCGAGCCAGGCGAACGGACAGGGACGAGTCGGCGTGAAGCGCGGCGAAGGCGCGGGCCTTCAGGGCGGCGGCGTGTTGCTGAATTGCGGACGGATTGAGGGCGTTCGGGTGCTTCATGGGTAGTGCTCCTTTCGTTGAGGAGCTGCCACGAACCGTCGCCAAACGATTATGGGTGGCAGCCGTGCGCAGGTTGGCGAACCGGGACGAAAGGAACCCGGCAGACCCGAAGGTCTCCCGCGCACGACCACCATAAAGCGACATTGCGGGCACAAAAAAAGCGCCTGCATTGGTCTTTGTGGCGCCTGTGCGCCTTTCGTAGATCGGGTCGCCAAACCCGGTCGCTGGATTAACAGCGACGGGCGCAGAGTAGCGCGGCCATTGGGGCTGCGCAAGGTTCAACAGAGCGAGCATCGCTTGCACGATGCCCAGGCAAGGCATAGATTGAGTAAACACAGCGCGTCACCTCCAACGCCCTCGGCTGCAACCGGGGGCGTTCTCGTTAGTGGGTCATGTAACGTTCAAGGCGCAAAGTCAGCAGCGGCAGATAGCCGCCTGCGATCATTTGCCGGGCTTCGGTGTAGGCATCGGCCATCTGCTCGGTCGTCAGTGCTGCTGCGATAAGCGGCGGCAAATGCAACGCCAGCACACACCAGGTTCCATCTGGCCAGCTCAGCACCAGCACTTGGGCGCCCCGCTCTACCTGGCGTCGCCGGTAGCGTTCCAAGCGCCGTATGCAAGCAGCCGAAAAGCCAATCTGGTGGATGATCTCGAAGGGCTGTGGCGTGCCGCACCCTGCGGGGTTGGATTGCCTTGGGACGGATTGCATTAGGCGGCCCCTTTCATCAACGCCAGCAGGGGCGGGTCGCCCACATCACCGCGCAGCCAGGCAGCAATCCGCACATCCTCGGCCAGCGACTTGGCGCGAACGGCAGTCAGTGCAGCACGGCGCGTCTCGACTGACTGATGCTCACAGGTCTCTTGGTCGGCCTCACCTGTTCCGGCCACGCCGCTCCAGGGCAGCTCCACCCCACGTTGGGAAAACGAGCGCTGCAGCCCCTGCTCTGCGAGCTGGCTCTTGGCTGCCGCCTTGCGCTCAGCATCGAGCTCAGTTTCCAACCAAGCCGCCCATGCGGCTTCATCATCGAGATAGGGGGCGGGTTGCTCCAGACGGTACAGAACCCATTGCCTGATCCGCCCCGAGCTCGCCAATGCGTTTCGCTCAGCTGGCTTCATCGCGAACTGTCCGTCGCCAACTACGGCGCCGTACTGAAGCTCAGCCGTGCGCGTGCGCAATAGTTCGGCTAGCTCATAACGGTCATGTTCGGATGGCACCACCAGGCCCGCAGCGTTGACGAACAGGGCGCGATCCTCCGCGCAGTTCCAGCAGATAGTGGTGATGGTCAGCTGCTGGCGGCATGGGGCACCATCATGGTGTCGCAGTACCAGGCCGAAGCCGAGGCCCGTAGGGTCAAAGTACGGCCCGGCAAAGGGACGGCGGTTGTTTTTCATGCTGGATTCTCCGCTTGGATGGATGAAGAAAAAGGAAGCACCACGACCGATACGCTGGCCGGATCACCACCCGCCTGAGCCAACTGACGGCGCACCCACATAGCTTTGGTTTCGGCCTTGCTGAAGTCGAAGGTTTGGAGGTGCAGGCGAAATACCAACCAGCGGCGATCGGCACATTCACCTGAGCCAAGCGCTGTGGCGCCGGACTCAAAGATGACGATTTCAGCAACAGGGCAACCGAGCCGGGCCGCCACAACGGCGGCGTGCTGAGCAGTTACGGGCCGGGGCGATGCCTCAATGACCTCTACGGCGCTGTAGGGCTCAAGCTCACCGCAGGCGAGAGCCAGCAAGTTCCGCGCTGTCTCAACCTTCTCCTCCATCGTGTCGCCCGGTACCGAACTGACTGAGCCCTCATGTGCGCGCCCTAGCTCGACTATTGCGGATGGGTAAAGCGCCGACAGCCGGTCTATTGCCGCGCCGGCCTCAGCAGCCGAGGGAAGTGGACCTATGGACATAACCTTCAAGATTGGGTGCTTGACCCATACGCCCCAGTAGCGAGACTGATTTAATCTGGCCATCAACGTGATCTCCCCGTAGATCCGAACTTCATGCGTAGACGCTTGAGCTCACTGCCTACCGAGTTGTGGACGATCACCTGCACTGGCTGCGCGCCACCCAAGTCGAGCCCAATAATCCCGTGATCAGTCAGGTCATACCCCTGACGGCCATCCGCTTTCTGCTCGATTCGACTCGCCACTGCTGGCACGCTCGGCACCAGAGCGCTACTCACCAATCCACCATCGGCGAACCGGGGCAATTGGCGGCTGTTGAGCTGCTGAAGCAGCGCGGAGCCGTAGTGCCTTACGGCATCCGCGCGCATGACGAACTCCCCGTTGGAGAGCCTGGCCAAAATGCTGTCACTGGTGCCGCTGCCTGGCCCGCGGATCAGTCCGCCTTCGGCGTAGCCATCAACTTGGCCAGCAGGGGCGACGCCGGCTTGCCCAGCCACTGGCGTAACCGGAATGACCAACTCCCGCTTGAAGCGCTGTGCCAGCTCGGCAACCTGCTGCTGTGCCTGGGTGGCGGCCTCCTGATCGATCTGCAATTCCACATCCACAGGCGGCAAGTTTGTGAAGCTGTTTTCACCATCCTGGCGGATGCCCTTGGGCAGCACACCGACCTCAATTGGCGGCAGGTTCGTCCAGCTATTCGCACCATCCTGGCGGATGCC
The DNA here is from genome assembly GCF_003935465.1 of Pseudomonas sp. o96-267. Taxonomy (NCBI): domain Bacteria; kingdom Pseudomonadati; phylum Pseudomonadota; class Gammaproteobacteria; order Pseudomonadales; family Pseudomonadaceae; genus Pseudomonas; species Pseudomonas sp. o96-267. Next base: position 45,816 of record NZ_RHQP01000012.1, on the reverse strand, counting down.
TTGCGGCGTCACTACGACATCAACCGGGGGCAAGTTCGTCCAGCTGTTGGGGCCGTCCTGGCGAATGCCAGCAACCCTCACCTCGGCATCCACAGCGGGGACGTTGGTGAAGCTGTTCGGGCCGGTTTGCCTGATCTGTGTTTGTGCTGGTGTAGCAGCGGGACCGTTCGGCGTACTAGCTGGAGGCTTGGCGTTGCCGGCCGGTGCTGGTGAGGTATTTGCGGCAGGCAGATTGGGCAGCTCCAAGGCACGCCCGGTGGCCTGCGCCAACTGAGCAAGTTGGGCGTACAGCTTGTCCAGCGCCGTCTGATCCATCTTGACGGTGATGGTGGTTTCCTTCAGCTCATCAAGCAGCTTTTTCAGGTCGGCCGTTTGCTTCTGCGCTTGCTCGAAACTGCTCTTGGCCTTGTCGAGGCTGACCTTGTCGGCCTGATCCTCGATATCTTTCAAGCTCTTGATGAAGCCCTCGAAGCCGTAGGTGTTTTCGCCGGCATCCGCCAGATCCAGCAGCATCTTCAGAGCAGCTTGAGCGTTCTTCTTGGCACGCTCGAAGTCATTGGCCTCCAGCGCCTGGCGTGCAGCTACGCGCAGGCTCATGGCGTTGCCGAAGCTGGCCTGGCCGGTACCGCCAGAGCGCAGGCGCTCCAACGCATCCTTGTAGCGAGTTTCGGTGTCGAGCTGTGCCTGCTTGGCCTTGTCCAGCTCCTTGAGCGCTTCCCGTTCGGCCTTCGCCCGAGCCTTTAGCGCATCGGCGGAGGCCTTCACTTCGGCGTCACGCAGCTTCGCCAGCTCGCTGAACTTCTCGCGTTTGGCAGCCACCTCCTGCTGGTCTAACTTCTTCTGCTCCTCGAGCGCCAGGCGCTCTGCCTCGCGCTGCTGGCGTGCCGCCTCCCGCTGCGCCTTGTAGGCCTCCAGGCTCATGCCGGACAGCTCGGCACCGACCTTGGCGATTTCCTCTTCCAGCTCCTGGCGCCACCGCACCAACCCTTCCGGGTCGAACTGCTTCATCAACAAGGCCACCGTATTGGAGCCGATGAAGCTGTCACCAGTGATCGCGTTATTGACCTCTTTCAAGGTCTTTTCCAGCCTGGTCAGCTTGTCGACGTTGCCGCTGGCCTTGGCTGCCGCATAGCCGATGTTGTCGCCCAGCTCAGCGAAGCCGCTTGCAGCCGATACCGCAACGCTCGCCATATACACCATGGCAGAAGCAATCTTGACCAGGTTCTCGACGATCAGCGGATCACCGATGGTCTCAGTCAATTCCTCGATTGCCGCAACCAGGGGCTTAGTGTCGGCCTTGCCGATGGCGTCTTCCCAAGCGTTGTTGAGGCGGGTCAACGCATCGCTAACCAGGATGTTCATGCCATCGACAGCACTGCCCAGCGAATCGAGCTGGCCAATCAACGCCGGCACCCACACGTCCGTGGTGAGCTGCCCTTCGCTGGCCATCTTCGCCAGCTCTTCTCGGTTTCGCCCCAGAGAAGTCGTCAATGCATCAGCGATGGCCGGAGTAGTTCGGATCATCGCCTTGAACGCATCACCCTGCAGCTTGCCGTCCTGCAGAGCGTTGCTGAACTGTTGCAACGCAGCGGCTGCTCGCTCACCCCGGGCGGCACTGGCCACCAGGCCGAGGCCAACTGCCTCGACAAAGCTCAGCACCTCATCATTACTGAAACCGCGATCACGCAGGGGCGCCAGGGAGTTCACGAAGTTTTCGGCATTCCCCCGCATGTCCGTGAAGGTGCGGTCGCTGATATCGCGCAGCCGCTCCATGCCCTGTGCGTACTCTTCCTGGCTGCCACTGGCGAGCTTGATACGGTCGGTCAGCTCAACCCAGTTGTCGGCAGTGCGGATGACGCCTTGCAAGCCTCGAATTGCGGCATAGGCACCACCGAACTGCGCCGCCAGGGTGGCAGCCCCACCACCAAGGCGCGACCGCTGTTGTTCTGCGTTGACACCCCTTATCGCCTGCTGGGTCTCGCGCACTCGTTGAGTCAGGGTCTGCTGGGCAACTGTCAGTTCGCGGGTCGTAAGGTTGCCGCTGGTGCGCAGCAACTGGTACTGACCCCGTAGACGCTCCACCTCGACTTGTGCTGCACGATAACGACCAACGCCCAGATCCTGAGCTGCCGCCCTGACGGCCTGATCGTTGCGGCCGGATGCAAGCCCCTTGGCCAACGCATCTTGGAGCCGCTGCTGCTCGGCGGCCAGGTTGCGGGTATCGACCCCTGCCGCTTGCAACTCGGCGCGCTGCTCGCGCAGCTTCGCCCGCTGCCGATCAAACTCACGGGTGGTGGACGCCAGGCTGCGCTGCGTCGTTTGCAAGTCACGCTCGATCACCCGGACAGGTTGCGAGGCCTGCTTGTATGCCGCCTCTAGCTCTTTGACTGCCGCCCTGCTCTTGGCCAGCTCCTGCCGCTGCTCACGCAAGGCAACCTGCTGGCGCTTCAGCGTATCGGCCTGCTGGCTCCAGCCTTGGCGGGCGCCGGTCACTTCCTGCTGACTGGCACCACCACTGGCCATGGAGGCCTTCAGGGCGTCATAGGCGACTTTGGATTTCTGCACCGCCAGACGCTGGTCATCGAGCGCCTTTTTCTGCCGATCCACCGCAACGGCCACGCCGTCCGCCTGAGCACGTGCAGCGGCCAGCGACTTGGCCAGGGCATCCGATGGCCCCCTGACCTTGCTCAAGGCATCCTGCAGGCTTGCCACCCGCTGGCGGGTAGCGAAGAAAGTTGCCGCAGTAGCCTTGGCACTCTCCTGTGTTTTCTGCAGAGCATCAATCTGGCGTAGCGGCTTCTCTACCGACTTCACCAGCTCCTGATATTCCTTGCGAAAGCCACCGATGGCTTTGGTAGCCCCATCGGTATCGGCTGTCAGCTTCAGTTCAACGTCTGCCATTGGAACCTCCCGTGGCATTCAGTGACGCGAGAAAGAACGACCACGGATAGCAAGGGGCGCTGGCGTGCCCCAGTTGCACCATGCCCGTGATACACCGATCCAGCTCTCTCAAGCCGTGGGCGCCGCCGGCTTCACCAGACGCCCCATGAACGCGAAAAAATCGGGGTTCAACTCCTTGCAGAGTGCGATCACCTCCTGCAGTTGGGAGGGGCGCAGTTCGTCCACCTGCTCACGTGTCAGGCTGGTCATGCGCAGCAGGTCGGGGATAGCACAATCGGTGAACAGGGCTTCATCCACCAGGTCACGCTGCGGCTGCGGATTGAGCAGCTCGGCCAACCAGGTGCGAACCTGCAGCACGCTCATTTCACGGACGGTTACGGCGATGCTGCCGAGTTGGATTTCTTTGCTGTTGGTAAGGTGTTGAGACATGGGCATGTACCTTTGAATGGGCCGCGTGCAGGGGTAGCAATGGCCTCTCCTGCCGACGGCATGCAATTGATTGAATCGTGTAAGTCGGGGGGGCAAAGGCCCAGGACAGTTCTATGCCGCGTTGTGCTCACGCGCCGCGATACGAGCCTTAACCCAGGCTTGAACCTCGGCCAGTACGAAGCCGACCGGGGCACCACGAGCGTTGCTGTCGCTCAGCGGCACGGGCTTGGGAAAGGTGGGGTCGCTCTTGAGGCGCTTGTACACAGTGGAGCGCTGCAGGCCCGTCAATGCCAACAGCTCAGGCATCCGGATCAGCGTGGCATCAGGGTCGCGTGACGCTGGCGATATGGCGGTCGGCTTGCTCATGGCCACCCCCTACCCAACCGCGTTGCTGGTGCAGGTACGCCGCTCCAGCCAGGCCAACAGGTCGGCACGGCGGTAGCGGATACGAGCACCACAACGAACGAAGGCGAGCGCATGGCGCCCGGTGCTGCGCCAGGTGGCCAGAGTCTTTACGGAGAGCCCGAGCGTTTGCGCCGCCTGCTCGGGTGTTAGGAGGTCGGCGGGATCAAGCCCCGCGGTTGCGCTGGCATGCAAGGACGCAGCCGGCTGGGGGTAGTGGGTTTGCATGAAATGCCTCCGGGGTTCGATGGTGTACCCGTGGCCATGCTGTTATTTGATCGAAAAACTGTCTAAGACAGATAGCCGCCGTGATCTGTCCTAAGTCGTGGCACCGGCTATTGGCCTCAGCTCACACATCATCCCTCTGATGGAGAAAGCCCCAACGTGTCTTGCTCCAGACTCGCGATATCTGCCGCGCCAGGTTCGAGTCTGGACTGGTTTTCCATGTAGCTGGCACCCACTCCGGGCGCTCCTCACAAGCTGCAGCGCATGCATCCTCCAGGCTGAGAGCTGCATCACGCCGTCGCTTAAACGCGACAAGCGCCTGCAACTCAAACTCTTCCTTTCTCAGCTTTGGTCGTTTCTTAGCAGTAGGAAGCGCCCCTGATATAGCAAGTTCACCGATCACTTGCTTGATTTCTGGCCTGTCGAGTACCGCTGGACAATCTGATTTCAGATCGGCAATAGAGACCTCACCACGTCTTAGTTTTTGCGCGGTAAGTGTTACTTGGAGGCTGGTGTAAAAACGGCCGTACAGCATAAAAACACTGGCTGCATCTTCATCTTTCAGAGCAAGAACACGATTAATCGACGCCCCTGAAGCAGCCAGCACCATCAAAAAGTCCTGCCAGTTTTCCAGGTCAATACCGCCTTCGAGCGGCCCCTTATTTGAATCAATAGTAAAGCGCGCGCCATCCTCACACAGAGACAAATTGAAACCGTCATAGCCCGCAACCCCGACGGGTAGGTATTCAGATAAATAAACGAGCGGCCCTTCACAGTTGATTGTGACAACGCCCCGGCTCGTCTTGACCCTTATCTCATAATTATTCAATACCCCATGCCCCCTTTTCGGCACACAAAACCCGCGCGCGCATACGCTCTTTGTCTGCTGCCATCGTCGGCCAGAGCAGGCCAACAGGGCAGAGCTGGGCTGGTGTCGTGTTCCGCCTGGCCGGTTGCTGGTGCTGCCCCGAACCGCGCCGAGGTGTTCCACCTGGCGCCCCCGATCACGGAACACCATTGGTGTTCAGAACACCTTGTGTTCCACCTTCTGCGCAATTGTGTTCCATCGCTGAAAGCCCCGCCGCTTCTGGCTTTCAGCCATCGCGGAACACCAAGAACACCGGGAACACCAGTTTTTCGAGGGGTACGGGTTTCCATGCTCAACCCGCCTTACCGAAGTTGACCGGCACCACATTAGCGGCTCCCTCCCCTCGGTGAGCAAAATCATAGGGGGTGACGTGCTGCTGCCGGTTGGCATCGAGGTAGTCAGCCCACCACTGCACCATAAGCCTGCGTTCTTCGAGGTGTTCGGCCTTATGGATGTAGGCAGCCCGCACCGTGTTGCGCTCTTGGTGGCTCATCTGCCGCTCTACCGCCTCGCGCGTCCACAAGCCCGACTCCACCAGGGCAGAACACGCCATGGCACGGAATCCATGTCCGCATACCTCGGCCTTGGTGTCGTAGCCCATACGGCGTAGCGCAGCGTTCACGGTGTTCTCACTCATGGGCTTGTGGTGGTAGTGGTCGCCGGGAAACACCAGCTCATACCGGCTGGACAGCATATGAACCTGGCCGAGCAACCCCAGCGCCTGCCGGCTCAGCGGCACCAGGTGCGGCGTGCGCATCTTGGCGCCTCGGTTGGAGTGCTTGACGCCCTCGATTGCCTCACGCTCACCCGGGATCGTCCAGAGGCTGGCTTGCATGTCGATCTCCTGCCACCGAGCAAAGCGCAGTTCGCTGGAGCGGATGAACACCTGCAGGGTGAGTGCCACAGCCAGCTTGGTCAGTGCGCGGCCGTTATAGCTGTCGATCCGCTGCAGCAGCTCGGGCAGCCTCTCCAATGCCAGCGCCGGCCGGTGCTGTGCCTTGCGGGTCGCTGTGGCGCCCACCAGGTCACTCGCTGGGTTGGTTTCGATAAGCCCATGCTGGACGGCGTAACGCATTACCCCAGTGGTGTACTGGCGCAATCGACCGGCCAGCTCCAGAGTGTCGCGCTGCTCTGCCACCTTGAGCGGTGCCAGCAGGTCACGCACCTTGAGGCTTGCCACCGCCCGGCTACCGAGCGCCGGGAACAGGTGCTGTTCCATGCGGCGTAGTACCTTGGCGGCATGATCCGGCGACCACTTGCGAGCACCGGCCGCATGCCAGTCCAATGCTACGGCCTTGAAGGTGTTGGCCAGCTCGGCCTGCGCGGTCGCCCTCGCCTGCTGCTCATGCTCGATGGGATCCACACCTTCGGCCAGCAGTTCGAGGGCAGCAGCACGCCGGCCGCGCGCAGACTTGAGCGTGAGAGCTGGATAGTTACCGAAGGTGGCCAGCCCAGCCCGGCCATCAGGCCGAGTGAATTTGAAGCGCCATGTCTTGGCGCCGCTGGGCTTGATCGCCAGGTAGAGCCCCTGGCCGTCGAAGAGCTTGTATTCCTTCTCGCGCGGCTTGGCTGCGTCGCATTTAGGGTCTGTCAGCGGGATGACTGGGCGTGCCATAGGAATACGTTTTCCTTACCGAACCGGCGTATCCCCATTTTTATTCCTAAAATCGGGATATGTACAGAGATAAGGATAGACAGCCATAAACAAAAAAACCGGCCAAGAGGGCCGGTTTAGATGGGTTTCGTAGACTTATAGAGACAGATATAAACAGATGAATGGTGCCCGAAGCCGGACTCGAACCGGCACGCCATTACTGGCGAGAGATTTTAAGTCTCCTGCGTCTACCGATTTCGCCATTCGGGCGGTAGCGCTGTGCGAAGGACCGGACTATATACAGCCCTCCCTGTCCTCGCAAGGTATGCCAAAGCACATCAGGGATAATGAAAAAGGCCTCGTAAATCATGGATCTACGAGGCCTTTTAAATTGGAGGCTGAGGTCGGAATCGAACCGGCGTTCACGGATTTGCAATCCGGTGCATAACCACTCTGCAACTCAGCCATGAAGCAAACGAGCCGCCTTGGCGACTCGTGTAAAACTGGAGCGGGAAACGAGACTCGAACTCGCGACCCCGACCTTGGCAAGGTCGTGCTCTACCAACTGAGCTATTCCCGCTTGTCTTGTCGACGGGCGCCATTCTATAGAATCGAATCACGCCGTCAACCCTTTGATTCAAAAATACTTATTTCTTATCAGAGGTGGTGCTGAGGTGCGGCCAGGCGGCCAACAGGTACTGCAGCATCGACCACAATGTCAGCACGGCTGCGACCACCAGAAGGATGTATCCGAGCACAACCCAGAAGGTGAAGACCGGCGGATTGCCCAGCAGAATGACCAACGCCAGCATCTGCGCTGCGGTTTTCCATTTAGCGAGATTGGATACAGCGACGTGTGCACGAGCACCGAGTTCGGCCATCCACTCACGCAGTGCAGACACGACGATCTCGCGGCCGATGATGGTTGCCGCGGCCAGTGTCAGCCAGAGATTGGCGTGCTCGGCAACCAGCAGCACCAATGCCACCGCCACCATCAATTTGTCCGCTACCGGATCGAGGAAAGCACCGAAGGGCGTGCCCTGCTCCCAGCGACGGGCCAGATAACCATCGAGCCAGTCGGTCACGGCAGCAATCGCAAAGACGCCGCTGGCAGCCCAATAGCTCCAGGAGAACGGTAGATAGAACAACAGGATGAAGACCGGGATCAGCGCGACCCGGAGCACGGTAAGCAAGTTGGGGATGTTCATCGGCACAACTAGGCTGCGAGGTGAGCGGGCATTCTACTCGCTGTGCAGAGTGTCATAAATCAACTCGGCGAGCTTTTTGCTGATTCCGGGCGCTTTGGCAATTTCTTCGGCGCTGGCGCGGGACAATTCCTGCAGCCCGCCAAAGTGATTGAGCAGTTCACGTCGCCGCTTCGGACCGATCCCTGCCACTTCTTCCAGCGTCGAGGTACGCCGTGTTTTGCCACGGCGCGCACGGTGTCCGGTGATTGCGAAGCGGTGCGACTCGTCACGAATCTGCTGGATCAGGTGCAGCGCCGGCGAATTGCCAGGCAAGGTGAACTCATGCTCGGCGTCGTTCAGGTAAAGCACTTCCAGACCAGGTTTGCGCGTCGTGCCCTTGGCCACGCCAAGCAGGATCAGATCCGGTACGGCCAGTTCCTGTAGCACCTCGCGCGCCATGGCCAACTGCCCCTTGCCACCGTCCACCAGCAGCACATCGGGCAATTTGCCTTCGCCATCCTTGATCTTGCTGAAGCGCCGGGTCAGTGCCTGGTGCATCGCGGCGTAGTCGTCGCCTGCAGTGACGCCCTCGATATTGAAACGGCGATAGTCAGATTTCAGCGGGCCTTCGGGGCCGAATACCACGCAGGAGGCGACCGTCGCCTCACCACTGGAATGGCTGATATCGAAGCATTCCATGCGCTGCGGCGGTTCGTCCATTTCCAGCACGGTAGCCAGCGCCTCGAAACGCTCGGCCAAATGCTGCCGGTTGGCCAGGCGGGCGGCCAGCGCCTGTTCGGCGTTGGTCACAGCCAGTTGCTGCCAACGGGCTCGCGTGCCGCGCACGCGCAAACTGATGCTGAGGCTGCGACCGCGCAGCGACTCGACGGCTTCGATCAGCGTGGCGAAATCCTCGTGCTGCACGTTGACGATCAGCTCGCTGGGCAGGTCGCGCTCGGCATTGCCCAGGTAGTACTGGGCGAGGAAGGCCATCAGCACGTCGCCGCCCTCCTCTTCAATCGCGACCTGTGGGAAGAAATTCTTGCTGCCCAGTACGCGACCGCCACGCACGCTGATCAGGTGCACACAGGCGCCGCCTGGGGTGAGCATCACTGCGACCACGTCAACGTCGCCAGTACCGCCCTCCATGCTTTGCTGGTCCTGCACGCGGCGCAGCATGGAAATCTGGTCACGCAGCTCGGCGGCGCGCTCGAACTCCAGGGCCATCGAAGCCTTTTCCATGCTGGCAGAGAGTTCTTCGCTCAGCGCATTGCTACGGCCATCGAGAAACATCACCGAGTGGCGCACATCCTCGGCGTACTCCTCCGGGCTGACCAAGCCGACACAGGGGCCTTTGCAACGCTTGATCTGGTACTGCAGACAGGGGCGCGTGCGGTTTCTGTAGTAACTGTCCTCGCACTGGCGAACCAGGAAGGTCTTCTGCAGCAGGCTCAGGCTTTCGCGAATGGCCAATGCACTGGGATAAGGGCCGAAATAGCGCCCCTTGGCCTTCTTCGCGCCGCGGTGGATGCCAAGGCGCGGAAAGTCGCCGTCGGAGAGAAATACGTAGGGATAGGATTTATCGTCGCGCAGCAGAATGTTGTACGGCGGCCGCCATTCCTTGATCAGGGTCTGCTCCAGCAGCAGCGCCTCGGTCTCGTTGGCGGTGATGGTGGTTTCGATCTGCGCGATACGCGCCACCAGAGCTGCGGTCTTGGGCGCCTGGCCAGTCTTGCGGAAATAACTGGAGAGACGCTTCTTGAGGTTCTTCGCCTTGCCGACGTAAAGCAGGCGAGCCTCGCTATCGAACATGCGATAGACGCCGGGGCGCCCACTGCAGGTCGCCAGGAAGGCACTCGAATCGAACGGGACGGACATTATCAGCTGACGGCGTCGACCATGCCGTGGCGAACCGCGAGCAGAGCCAGCTCGACATCGCTGGTGATGGAGAGCTTTTCGAAGATGCGGTAGCGGTAGGTGTTGACCGTCTTCGGCGACAGGCACAGCTTGTCCGAGATGTTCTGCACCTTGTGGCAGTTGGCGATCATCAGGGCGATCTGGATCTCGCGCTCGGACAGCAGATCGAATGGCGAGCCACTGTTTTGCGGCTGGAAGGACTTCAGCGCCAGTTGCTGAGCGATTTGCGGATCGATATAGCGCTGGCCGGCGAATACCAGGCGAATGGCCTGCACCATCTCATCCAGCGCGGCACCCTTGGTCAGGTATCCGGCAGCGCCGGCCTGCAGCAAACGCGTCGGGAATGGATCTTCCTCGCACACGGTAACGGCGACCACCTTGATATCAGGGTGACTGCGCATCAGCTTGCGAGTGGCTTCCAGGCCGCCGATGCCAGGCATCTTGACGTCCATCAGGACAACATCGGGCTTGAGTTCGCGAACCTTGAGCAGGGCTTCTTCGCCAGTGCAGGCTTGCCCTACCACTTGCAGTCCGTCGATATCGGCCAGCATGCGGGTGATGCCCGTGCGAACCAGATCGTGATCGTCGACAACCAGGACCCTAATCAATCGCCACCTCGTTGCACCTTGTCAGCCACCGTGCAACGACGGTGAAATTGAACTTGCCGGTCACCTTAACAAAAAGCCAGGGCCTGACCTAGCTTGGCGCACGGGAGTCAAAAAGCAAGCGCCAAATTAGGATCAGCAATTGCGTCGTAGCAGTCTGGAGATTTGGCGGAAGCGGTGAGATTCGAACTCACGGATAGTTACCCATCGACGGTTTTCAAGACCGTTGCCTTAAACCGCTCGGCCACGCTTCCGGATACTGAGTGCAGAGGTCAAGACTTTCACCTCCGCAGTAGTGCGGGCGGCAATCTTACCGGAACGCAACACACTGTCAAACTCTAAGTCTTGGCAGGCAACCATGCTCTGTTATGATCCAGAGCATTCGTATTTGAAAGCCTCGTACAACAGGAGCGTCGCCATGCAAGAGCGAGATTACGCACTCAACCATTCTCAGGTTGAGCAACAGGAAGTCAGCAGCGTTCTGCGCAACACCTATGGTCTATTGGCTATCACTCTGGCCTTCAGCGGCCTGGTTGCCTTCATCTCGCAGCGCGCCAACGTTCCTTATCCGAACATTTTCGTCGTGCTGATTGGCTTCTACGGCCTGTTCTTCCTCACCGCCAAACTGCGCAACTCTTCGTGGGGCCTGCTTTCCACCCTCGCGCTGACCGGCTTCATGGGTTACACCCTGGGCCCTATCCTGAACCGCTACCTCGGTACGGCGAACGGCGCTGAAATCATCAGCTCTGCCTTTACCATGACTGCGCTGGTGTTCTTCGGTCTGTCTGCCTACGTGCTGACCACTCGCAAGGACATGAGCTTCCTCAGCGGCTTCATCACCGCCGGTTTCTTCGTTCTGCTAGGCGCTATTGTTGCCAGCTTCTTCTTCCAGATCAGCGGCCTGCAACTGGCGATCAGCGCTGGCTTCGTGCTGTTCTCCTCGGCGTGCATCTTGTTCCAGACCAGCGCCATCATCCATGGCGGTGAGCGCAACTACATCATGGCCACCATCAGCCTGTACGTCTCGATCTACAACCTGTTCATCAGCCTGCTGCAGATCTTCGGCATCATGGGCGGCGACGACTGATAGTGTTGCTTCTACCCCGGAAGCCCGCTTCGGCGGGCTTTTTCTTGCGCGTCTGTTTCGTGATTCTTTGTTTGCCAGGCACCCTGGCCTTATCATTGGCCCAGTTTTGCCTCGTCGGACGCCCCATGAAGTTTGCCATCGCCCTGTTCGCCGCCCCCCACCAGCCCGCGTCGCGTCGCGCATTGCGCTTTGCCCAGGCGACATTGGCCGGCGGCCACGAAATCGTTCGCCTGTTCTTCTATCAGGACGGCGTGCACAGCGCCGCCAGCAACGTGGTCAGCCCACAGGACGAGCTGGATCTGCCCAGGGAATGGCGCGAATTCGTCACCGCCAACGGGCTCGACGCGGTGGTCTGCATCGCCGCTGCCCTGCGCCGCGGTGTACTCAACGCCGAAGAAGCGCAGCGCTACGCCAGGCCGGCTGCCAACCTGGAGGCACCATGGGAGCTGTCCGGCCTGGGCCAGCTGCATGAGGCCTCGCAACAGGCCGACCGCCTGGTCTGCTTCGGAGGTCAGTGAATGAGCAAGTCGCTGTTGATCATAAGCCGCCAGGCACCCTGGAGCGGCCCTGGTGCGCGTGAGGCGCTGGATATCGCCCTGGCCGGCGGTGCCTTCGATCTGCCTATCGGCATGCTGTTTCTCGATGACGGCGTTTTTCAGCTCGGCGCTGGACAGCAACCTGGCCAGCTGCAACAGAAAGACCTCGGTGCCAACCTGCAGGCGCTGCCCATGTTCGGTGTCGAGGCGCTGTACGCCAGCCAGCGCAGCCTGAGCGAGCGCGGCCTTGGCGACCGCGAACTGAATCTGGCAGTACAGCGACTCGACGACAGTGCGCTGACTGCCCTTCTCGACCGCTACGATCAGGTGATCACCCTCTGATGGCCACCCTGCACATTCTCTCCCATTCGCCGTTCACCGATAGCCGCCTCGCCAGTTGCCTGCGCTTGCTGGGCGCAGGCGACGCCCTGCTACTCACTGGCGACGCGGTCTATGCATTGCAGCCCGGCACGACCAATCTGCAAGCGTTGCAGCTGATGCCTGCCAGTGTCTCGCTCTACGCTCTGGACGAAGACCTGGCCGCCCGCGCGCTACAGGCGCCCGCACGCGCTCAGGCCGTCGACTATCCAGAATTCGTCGAGCTGTGCACCCGCTACGCCAAGGTCAACAGCTGGCTATGAGCACGCTTAACGTCGGCGGACGTGACATTGCCCTGGACAAGGACGGCTACCTGATCGACCTGCAGGATTGGTCACGCCCCGTAGCCGAGGCGCTAGCCGCAGCGGAAGAGTTGCAACTGAGTGACGATCACTGGGAAATTCTCGACCTGCTGCGCGCCTTCTACGCGGAGTTTCAGCTGTCGCCGGCCAACCGTCCGCTGATCAAATATGCCGTTCTGAAGCTCGGTACGGACAAAGGCAACAGCCTGCACCTCAATCGCCTGTTCAAGGGCACCCCCGCCAAACTCGCCGCCAAGCTCGCTGGCCTGCCGAAACCGACCAATTGCCTATGAACCTGATCCCCCCCGCCGAACATCCCTTCGCCCAGTTCGTGCGTATTCTCGGCAAGGGCAAACGCGGCGCCCGCGGCCTGACGCGCGAGGAGGCCCGCGAAGCCATGGCCCTGCTGCTCGATGGCAAGGTCGAGGACACCCAGCTCGGCGCCTTCCTGATGCTGCTGCGGCATAAGGAAGAAAGCGCCGAAGAGCTCGCCGGCTTCGTCGAAGCCATTCGCCCACGGCTCGCCGCCCCAAATATGCAGGTCGACCTGGACTGGCCCAGCTATGCCGGCAAGAAACGTCATCTGCCGTGGTATCTGCTGGCAGCCAAAGCTCTGGCCGCCAGTGGTGTACGCATCTTCATGCATGGCGGTGGTGCGCATACCGCAGGGCGCATGTATACCGAACAACTGCTGAAACAACTGGGCATCCCCTGCTGCAAGGACTGGCAAGCAGTGGAGGCGGCGCTCGACCAACACAACCTGGCCTACAGCTACCTGGGCGACTGGATGCCGGCGCTGCAGCGCATGATCGATCTGCGCAACACCCTGGGCCTGCGCTCGCCTATCCATTCCCTGGCGCGAGTGATCAACCCGCTCGCTGCCCGCTGCGGGCTGCAGAGCATCTTCCATCCCGGTTACCAGGCCGTGCATCGCGAAGCCAGTCGACTGCTAGGTGATCACGCCATCGTCATCAAGGGCGAAGGCGGTGAGATTGAGGTCAATCCAGACGGTGCCTGCCACCTGCATGGCACGCTCGATGGTGAAGACTGGGACGAAGAATGGCCGGCGCTGTCAGCGCAGCGCCATGTCAAACCCGAGCGACTCGACCCGGCCGTGCTGGGCGCCTTCTGGCGCGGCGAGCACGATGATGCTTACGGTCGCCTGGCGGTCATCGCCACCATGGCCGTCGCACTGCGCGGGTTGGGCCTGGATCGTGAAGCGGCATTCCTGCAGGCCCAGCAGCGCTGGGATACACGGTTTCAATCTAATCAGTCGATTGCTTAAGCCAGCTTTTTCCACCTTTCAATCGAGTTCATCACGTTAGACTCCAGATTCATTCAAAACGGAGGCACACGTTATGGGCTTGTTGATCGACGGCCGCTGGCATGACCAATGGTACGACACCGGCGACAGTGGCCGCTTCCAGCGCGAAAGCGCACAACGCCGTAACTGGGTAACCGCCGACGGTAGCGCAGGGCCGAGCGGCAGCGACGGTTTCAAGGCCGAGGCCAGGCGTTATCACCTCTATGTATCGCTGGCCTGCCCCTGGGCTCATCGCACCCTGATCCTGCGCAAACTCAAAGGCCTCGAATCGCTGATCGATGTCTCCGTGGTGAGCTGGCTGATGCGCGAACAGGGCTGGACCTTCGACCGCGAGTTCGGCTCCAGCGGTGACCACCTCGACAACCTGAGCTACATGCATCAGCGCTACACCGCCGATGACAGTCATTACACCGGCCGCGTCACCGTACCCGTGCTGTGGGACAAGCAGACCGGCGGCATCGTCAGTAACGAGTCGGCTGAAATCATCCGCATGTTCAACAGCGCGTTCGACGGCCTGACCGGCAACGGCCTGGACTTCTACCCCGAACCGCTACGTGAGCGCATCGACCAGCTCAACGAGCGCATCTACCCGGCCGTGAACAACGGCGTTTACCGGGCAGGCTTCGCCACCACGCAGGAAGCCTACGAAGAGGCCTTCGACGAACTGTTCGCCATGCTCGACGAGCTGGAAGCACTGCTGGACGAGAAGCGTTACCTGGCCGGCGAATACCTGACCGAGGCGGACATTCGCCTGTTCACCACGCTGATTCGCTTCGATGCTGTCTATCACGGGCATTTCAAGTGCAACCTGCGACGCATCGAGGACTACCCGAACCTGTCCAACTGGCTACGCGAGCTGTACCAGTGGCCAGGCATCGCCGAGACGGTGGACTTCACCCACATCAAGTCGCACTACTACGCCAGCCACGCCACCATCAATCCGACCGGCGTGATACCCAAAGGGCCGCAGCAAGATTTCACTCGCAAACATGATCGCCAGCGCCTGCCGGGCAAAGGTGTGTTCCAGCGTTAGAAACGCGATGACTGGCGACTGAAGCCTCGACAACGAGGCTTCTGTCGCTGGGCGTCAGATGCTGTTCTGAGCGCCTTCGAACCAGGCCAGCTTGTCACGCAGAGTGACCACTTCCCCGACTATCACCAGCGTGGGGGCGTGCACTTCGTGTTCGGCGACAAGCTCCGGCAGGGTTTCCAATGTGCCAGTGAAGACTCGCTGATTCTGCGTGGTGCCCTGCTGCACCAATGCCGCAGGCGTGGCGCCTGAACGACCGTGTGCGATCAGTTGCTCGCAGATACCCGGCAGACCGACCAAGCCCATGTAGAACACCAGGGTTTGCCCCGGCGCGACCAGGTCCTGCCACGGCAAATTGCTGCTGCCATCCTTGAGATGCCCGGTGACGAAACGCACCGACTGCGCATGGTCGCGATGGGTCAGCGGGATGCCGGCATAGGCCGCGCAGCCCGAAGCCGCGGTGATGCCCGGGACGACCTGGAAGGGAATGTCCTCGGCAGCCAGTTGCTCGATCTCCTCACCACCACGACCGAAGATGAACGGATCGCCGCCTTTCAGGCGCAGCACGCGCTTACCCTGACGAGCCAGGTCGATCAGCAACTGGTTGATCTGCTCCTGCGGCACCGCGTGATCGGCGCGGCGCTTGCCGACATAGATGCGCTCGGCATCACGCCGGCACAGCTCGATGATGGCGGGCGCCACCAGGCGGTCGTACAGCACGACGTCGGCTTGCTGCATCAGGCGCAGGGCGCGGAAAGTCAGGAGATCGGGATCGCCCGGCCCGGCGCCGACCAGATACACCTCGCCCAGGGCGCGCGGCGCAGCACCGGCCACGCGTGCCTCGAGCAGACGCTCGGCCTCCTCCGGCTTGCCGGCAAACACGCTCTCGGCGACCTGCCCTTGAAACACGTCCTCCCAGAACACGCGACGCTGCTGCACGTCGGGGAACAGCTGTTTGACCCGCTCACGGAAACGCTTGCCCAGGTTGGCCAACTGGCCGTAGGTGGCCGGAATCCAGGTCTCGATCTTGGCGCGGATCAGCCGCGCCAGCACCGGTGCATCACCGCCACTGCTGACCGCAACGATCAGCGGCGAGCGATCGACGATGGCGGGAAAGATCACGCTGCACAGCGCCGGCGCATCCACCACGTTGACGGGAATACCCAACGCCTGGGCGTCGGCTGAAATCTGCGCATTCAGCGGCACGTCATCGGTGGCGGCGATGACCAGGGCAACGCCCTGCAGATCACTGCTCGCATAGCCGCGCAGGAAGATGCCATCAGCGCCGGCCAGCGTCTGCAACTCACTGCGGATCTCCGGGGCGACCACGCGCAGCCGAGCACCGGCGTCGCTCAACAGGCGCGCCTTGCGCAGCGCAACCTCACCACCGCCGATCACCAGTACGGGGCGATCCTGCAGCTTGTGGAACAGCGGAAGGAATTGCATCAGATCAGCCCCATCAGAGGTCGGTCGTAGGGTGCGCTGCGCGCACCAATCTACGGTGTAAGGCCCTGGTGCGCATGGCGCACCCTACCTCCGTTGAAACGGGGCAGCTACTAACGCCCCGTTTTTTTGCATCGTGATGGCCTATCAGCCGATCACTTCGATGCCGCCCATATAGGGCTTCAACACCTCGGGAACACGAATGCTGCCGTCGGCCTGCTGATAATTCTCCAGCACTGCCACCAGGGTGCGGCCGACCGCCAGGCCAGAGCCATTGAGCGTGTGCAGCAGCTCCGGCTTGTTGGTTTCCGGGTTACGGTAGCGCGCCTGCATGCGGCGCGCCTGGAAGTCGCCGCAGTTGGAGCAGGAAGAAATCTCGCGGTACTTGTCCTGGCTCGGCACCCAGACTTCCAGGTCATAGGTCTTCACCGCAGAGAAGCCCATGTCGCCGGTACACAGGGCCAGCTTGCGATACGGCAGCTCCAGCAGTTGCAGCACACGCTCGGCGTTGGCGGTCATGCCCTCCAGGGCCTCGAAGGACTTGGACGGCTCGACGATCTGCACCATCTCGACTTTGTCGAACTGGTGCTGGCGGATCATCCCACGCGTATCGCGGCCCGAGGCGCCCGCTTCGCTGCGGAAGCACGGTGTGTGGGCGACGAACTTCAGCGGCAGCTGTTTGGCATCGAGAATTTCGCCCGCGACGATATTGGTCAGCGAAACCTCAGCAGTCGGGATCAGGTACAGATCAGCCTGGTCTTCACGGGCGATCTTGAACAGGTCTTCCTCGAACTTCGGCAACTGACCGGTGCCCTGCAGCGCCGGAGCTTGCACCAGGTACGGGGTGTACGCCTCTTCGTAACCGTGCTCGCCGGTGTGCAGGTTGATCATGAACTGCGCCAGGGCGCGATGCAGGCGCGCGATGGGACCGCGCAGCAAGGCGAAACGCGCGCCGGAGAGCTTGGCAGCGGTCTCGAAGTCCAGCCAGCCGTGCTGCTCGCCGAGGGCGACGTGATCCTTGATCTCGAAATCGAAGCTACGCGGCGTACCCCAGCGTGCCACCTCGACATTGCCGTCTTCATCGGCGCCCACCGGCACGGACTCGTGCGGCAGATTGGGGATGTTCAGCAGCAGGTTGTCCAGCTCGTTCTGGATAGCGTCCAGCTCACGCTTGCCGGCTTCCAGATCGCTGCCCATCTGATCGACTTCCGCCAGCAGCGGCGCAATATCTTCGCCACGGGCCTTGGCCTGGCCGATGGACTTGGAACGGCTGTTGCGCTCGGCCTGCAGTTGCTCGGTGCGCACCTGCACCGACTTGCGCTGACTCTCCAGGGCCTCGAAACGGGCGACGTCGAGGGCGAAGCCACGAGTGGCGAGGCGCTCGGCGATTTCGGTGAGTTGCGTGCGGACAAGTTTGGAATCGAGCATGTTCAGGTCTCAAAACATCGACGAAAAAAGGTTGCGGCCACCAGCGTGACGCGGGTTGCCGAGTGTAAAGCTTTAGCGGGTCAGGATGCCAATCGAGCCAGGCTCAGACCGGCCCAGGCGGCCAGCAGACCGCCAATGATACTGAATGCCAGGTAACCGAAGGCCTCGGGCGCGCGACCGCCCTCCATCAGTTTCATGATTTCCAGGCTGAAAGACGAAAAAGTGGTGAAGCCACCCAGAACGCCAGTAATCAGTCCGGTACGCAGCTCCAGCGGCAGATCGGTACGGGTCAGGAACAAGCCTGACAGCAAACCAATCAGCAGACAGCCGACGACGTTTACCGCAAAGGTGCCCAGGTAGAAATGCCGGGGCCAGTTGCCCGCTACCCAACTGGCAACCAGAAAGCGCATGACCGACCCAGCCGCGCCCCCAACAGCGACGGCAAGTGCTACACGAATCATCATTTTCTCCTCTGCCTTGGACTATTGGCGTCCTGACTGCGCAGATGTTGCAGCTTGTCGCGAATCTTCAACTCCAGGCCGCGTGGCACCGGGTCGTAATACTGGCGCGGCTGCAGATTTTCGGGGAAGTAATCCTCGCCCGCCGCATAGGCATCGGGCTCGTCATGGGCATAGCGGTACTCATCGCCGTAGCCGAGTTGCTTCATCAGCTTGGTAGGCGCATTGCGCAGGTGCAGCGGCACCTCCTGCGAACCCTGCTCGGCGGCATCACGCATGGCCGCTTTGAAAGCCGTATAGACCGCATTACTCTTGGGCGCACAGGCCAGATAAACGATGGCCTGGGCCACGGCCAGCTCGCCTTCCGGGCTGCCCAGGCGCTCCTGCACATCCCAGGCATTGAGGCACAGGGTCAGCGCTCGCGGGTCGGCGTTGCCGATATCCTCACTGGCCATACGCACCACGCGACGGGCGATGTACAGCGGGTCGCAGCCGCCGTCGAGCATCCGCGCGTACCAGTACAGCGCGCCGTCCGGACTGGAGCCACGTACCGACTTGTGCAGCGCGGAAATCTGGTCGTAGAAGGCCTCGCCGCCCTTGTCGAAGCGGCGTCGACTATCGCCCAGCAGGTTCTGCAGCAGTTCGACGCCGATCTCGCCGTCGTCTTCCGCCAGATCGGCAGCATTCTCGAGAAAGTTGAGCAGGCGGCGGCCATCGCCATCGGCAGCGGCCAGAAGAATCTGAAAGGCCTCGTCCGGCAGGCTGAGATGGCGATCACCCAAGCCTTTGGGGTCGCTCAGCGCACGATTAACCAGCTTGCGCATCGCCGCCTCGTCGAGGCTCTTGAGCACATAGACGCGTGCACGCGAAAGCAGCGCATTGTTCAGCTCGAACGAGGGGTTCTCGGTGGTGGCACCGATGAAGATCAGCGTGCCATCTTCCACATAGGGCAGGAACGCATCCTGCTGGCTCTTGTTGAAGCGGTGCACTTCGTCGACGAAGAGGATAGTGCGACGACCGTACTGCGCCGCATGCTGCTGAGCCACCTCGACGGCCTGGCGGATCTCCTTGACCCCGGACAGCACCGCGGAGATGGTCTCGAAATGGGCGTCGGTGACCTTGGCCAGCAGTCGCGCCAGAGTGGTTTTGCCCACCCCTGGCGGCCCCCAGAAGATCATCGAGTGCAAAGCGCCTTGCTCCAGCGCCTCACGCAGCGGCTTGCCCGGCGCCAGCACATGCTCCTGCCCGACATATTCGTCCAGGCTGGTTGCACGTAAACGCGCAGCCAGTGGCTGCGCGACAGGTTGGCGGCCGAACAAATCCACGCCTTACTCCTGGATGACGTCCACGCCTTGCGGAATGTCGAAGGTGAACTGGGCGTTATCGACCGGATCGTTCATCTTCACATTGAGGAACAGGATGTTGGTACGCTGGCCGATGCTGTCGATCAACTGCATGTCGTTGAGCACACGATTACGGAACGACAGGCGCAGGCTGTCGAACAGGCTGTCCTTGGCCTTGGGCTTGAGAATGAAGTCGACCACACTGCCGCCTTCCTTGTAGTCGATCTCGAAGTTTTCGCGAATCTGCGACACATCACCGGACAGCAGCAATGCCGGGGTGTGAGTCAGGCGCTGATCGAGGGTCTGAATGGTGACCTGCTCCAGATCCGGGTCATACAGCCAGACTTTTTCACCGTTGGACACCAGCAGTTGCTCCATCGGCTGGTCGGTGTGCCAGCGGAACATACCCGGACGTTTGAGCAGCATTTCCCCGGCGGTTTCCTGCAGCTGGGTGCCGCTGGCATCGAGGGTCAGTTGAGAAAAACGCGCACTGATGGTTTGCGCCTGGCTGAGCAGGTCGCTCAGGCGCTTGGTGGCTGCCTCTTCATCAGCCTGGGCAGTCAGCAGGGTAAAGCTCAGAGCAGCCAGCATCAGCAGGCGAATAACACGCATATAAACCCCTTGAGTCCGTATGAGAATGGCGAGGCGACTCCGCACCTCGCATTGCTCGGCAGCGCTTGGCTACCGTGAAGTCTTGTAGACCGCTAATTCAGTGGTTTGTCCGCGAGACGCAACACTCAGTCATGAGATGAACCGGGCGCGAGCACCTCGCGTGATCCGTTGGTATTCATCGAGCTGACCACGCCGGCCATCTCCATCGCCTCGATCATTCGCGCGGCGCGGTTGTAGCCGATCTTCAGCTTGCGCTGCACCGCGGAAATCGACGCGCGGCGGCTTTCCAGAACGAAGTTGACGGCTTCGTCGTACAGCGGATCTTCCTCGCTGCCTTCGCCACCTTCACCGCCGCTGCTGCCCTCGAAGCCGCTGCCACCTTCTTCGGCGCCGGCGAGGATGTCTTCGTTGTAATCCGGCGCGCCACGCAGCTTCCAGGCCTCGACCACGCGATGCACTTCATCGTCAGAGACGAAGGCACCGTGAACACGAATGGGCAAGCTGGTGCCGGGCGGCATGTAGAGCATGTCACCGTGCCCCAGCAACTGCTCGGCGCCGCCCTGGTCGATGATGGTGCGCGAATCGATCTTGCTGGAGACCTGGAACGCCATGCGGGTCGGAATGTTGGCTTTGATCAGGCCGGTGATCACGTCCACCGAGGGGCGCTGGGTGGCGAGGATCAGGTGAATACCGGCCGCACGTGCCTTCTGCGCGATACGCGCGATCAGCTCTTCAACCTTCTTGCCGACGATCATCATCATGTCGGCGAATTCGTCGACCACCACCACGATGGTCGGCAGGGGTTTGAGCAGCGGCGCCTCGTCTTCCATGCTTTCGCGACGGAACAGCGGATCAGCCAATGGCTCGCCAGCCTCGATGGCATCCTTGACCTTGCGGTTGAAGCCCGCCAGGTTGCGCACGCCCATCTTCGACATCAGCTTGTAGCGGCGTTCCATCTCGGCAACGCTCCAACGCAGGGCGTTGGCCGCCTCCTTCATGTCGGTGACCACCGGGCAAAGCAGGTGCGGAATACCCTCGTAGATCGACAACTCGAGCATTTTCGGGTCGATCATGATCAGCTTGGCGTCTTCCGGGCTCGACTTGAACAGAATCGACAGGATCATCGCGTTCACGCCCACCGACTTACCGGAGCCGGTGGTACCCGCCACCAGCAGGTGCGGCATCTTGGCCAGATCGGTGATCACCGGCTTGCCGCCGATGTCATGCCCCAGCGCCAGAGTGACCGGCGACTTGGCATCATCGTATTCGGGCGTCGACAGTACCTCGGAGAACCGCACGATCTGACGGTTCTCGTTAGGAATCTCGATACCAACGGTGGTCTTGCCGGGAATGACTTCCACCACCCGCACGCTGGTCACGGCCAGCGAACGCGCCAGATCCTTGGCCAGGTTGGCGATGCGACTGACCTTGACCCCGGCGGCCGGCTGGATTTCGTAACGGGTGATCACCGGGCCCGGGTGGATCGAATCCACCGCGACCTCGACACCGAACTCCTTGAGTTTGATTTCCAGCAGATGGCCGACGCCCTTGAGCGATTCCGGCGAGTACTCGACCTTCTTGGCTTCCGCCGGGTCGAGCAGGGAAATCGGCGGCAAGGTGCCTTCCACCGCGCTGTCGACGAACAGCGGAGCCTGCTTTTCCTTCTGCACGCGCTTGCTCGGTTCTGGCGCCTTGGCCACGGGCGGCGGCGCGATAACCGGCGCAGGGCGCTTCTCGCGCTCGCTCATGTGCTTGCTCAGCGACTCCTCGCGCTCGAGCAGGCGCTCCTTGACCTTGGCTTGCTCACGACGGTCCGACACCACTGGTGCAGCTACCTCGGTGACCCGCTCGTCCAGCTCGCGCAGTTGAATCTTCATCTGCTTGCGTTCGCTACGGGCATTCCACCAGCCAGTGATGGCGCCATGAATCAGCTCGATCAGGTCGAGAGTGATCTTGCCGGTCAGGTCCATCACGCGGAACCAGGACAGATCGGTGAACACGGTCAGACCAAACAGGAACAACGCCAGAAATACCAGCGTACTGCCCTGCACGTTCAGCGCATGCACGGCCAGATCACCCAGGCTGGCACCGAGCATGCCGCCACCAGAGCCCTGCATGCCAGCGGCCGCTGCGAAATGAATGTCGCCTAGCGCAGCGCCGGAAAGAATCAGGAATACCAGGCCGATGCTGTGCCAGGAAAACAGCCAGCCGTTCCAGTGCCAGGGTTGATTGCGCGTGCGGAACACCTGCCAGGTCTTGGCTGCCAGCAGGAGTGGGAAGATATAGGCGAAGTAGCCCAGTGCGCCGAACAGTGCACTGGAGAGCCAGGCGCCAATGCTGCCGCCGGCGTTGATGACGCGCTCGACCTGCACACTATTGTCCCACGCCGGATCGGCGGCGTTATAGGTCAACAGTGCCATCAGCAGGTACAGGCACATCGCGCCCAGGGCGATCAATGCGCCTTCCTTCAGTCGATACTGAAGTTTCTGACGCCAGTCGATAATCTGGGTGGTGGAATTCTTCAAAACAGCCATTTCCTGCGCCCTTGGCGCGTCCATCTGATGGTTAACCGCAGAAGCGGCCTATTGTAGGGCCAGCCTGACGCCGAGGCCAATTGCCAAGCTCCCGCACCCACCCCGCTTCGGTGTAGCATAGCCGCCAGCAGCTTCCATGCGGCTCAATTGGAGCACGCATTCTCTTTTGTGACAAAGGCTTATGGGGGTTTTTTATGAGCGAAGTCAAGCATTCCCGCCTGATCATCCTGGGTTCCGGCCCTGCCGGTTACAGCGCCGCCGTTTATGCCGCGCGCGCCAACCTCAAGCCCGTGGTCATCACCGGCATCCAGCCTGGCGGTCAGCTCACCACCACCACCGAAGTGGACAACTGGCCGGGTGACGTCGAAGGCCTCACCGGCCCGGCGCTGATGGAGCGCATGCAAAAGCACGCCGAGCGTTTCGACACCGAGATCGTTTACGACCACATCC
The DNA here is from genome assembly GCF_003935465.1 of Pseudomonas sp. o96-267. NCBI lineage: Bacteria > Pseudomonadati > Pseudomonadota > Gammaproteobacteria > Pseudomonadales > Pseudomonadaceae > Pseudomonas > Pseudomonas sp. o96-267. The sequence continues at coordinate 22,763 of NZ_RHQP01000012.1, read as the reverse complement.
ACACCGCCGAGTTGCAGAGCCGCCCCTTCGTGCTCAAGGGCGACAGCGGCACCTACAGTTGTGATGCACTGATCATCGCCACTGGCGCCAGCGCCCAGTACCTGGGCCTGCCGTCGGAAGAAGCATTCGCCGGCAAGGGCGTTTCCGCCTGCGCGACCTGCGACGGTTTCTTCTACCGCAACCAGGTGGTCGCTGTGATCGGCGGCGGCAACACCGCCGTGGAAGAAGCGCTGTACCTGTCCAACATCGCCAAGGAAGTGCACCTGGTGCACCGCCGCGACAAGCTGCGCTCGGAGAAGATCCTGCAGGACAAGCTGTTCGACAAGGTCGAGAACGGCAATATGCGCCTGCACTGGAACCACACCCTGGACGAAGTACTGGGCGACCAGACCGGCGTGACCGGCGTACGCCTGAAAAGCACCGCCGATGGCAGCAGCAAAGAGCTGGCACTGGCCGGCGTTTTCATCGCCATCGGCCACAAGCCCAATACCGAGCTGTTTGTCGGCCAGCTGGACATGCATGACGGCTACCTGAAGATCAAAGGCGGCAGCGAAGGCAATGCCACCGCCACCAGCATCGAGGGTGTATTCGCCGCTGGCGACGTGGCCGATCACGTCTACCGCCAGGCCATCACCTCGGCCGGCGCAGGCTGCATGGCAGCGCTGGATGTCGAGAAATTCCTCGACGGCAACTGATGGCACAAGGGCGAGCACCATCGCTCGCCCTCCCCTCCTCCGCTGGACAAGCGCACATGCTGACCTGGCTGCAACGTGACTCACTGCAGTTCCCGCCACTGGCAAAAGCCATGCGCGAACCCAATGGCCTACTCGCCGCTGGCGGCGACCTGAGTGCCGACCGACTGATCAGCGCCTACCGCCACGGCTGCTTCCCCTGGTTCGACGATGGCCAGCCGATCCTCTGGTGGTCACCTGATCCGCGCACGGTGCTGTTCCCCGAAGATCTGCACGTTTCTCGCAGCCTGGCCAAGCTGCTGAGACAAAATCGCTACAGCGTCACCTTCGACCAGGATTTTGCGGCCGTGATAAAAGCTTGCGCCGAGCCACGCGCCTACGCCGATGGCACCTGGATCACTCGCGGCATGCAGGACGCTTACCTGCAACTGCATCAGCGCGGCATAGCCCACTCCGTGGAAGTCTGGAATAAAGGCGAGCTGGTTGGCGGACTCTATGGCCTGGCCATGGGCCAGCTATTCTTCGGCGAATCCATGTTCAGCCGCGCCGACAACGCCTCCAAGATCGGTTTCGCCACCCTCGTCGGCAAGCTGCGCGCATGGGGCTTCGTACTCATCGACTGCCAGATGCCCACGCAGCACCTGCACAGCTTCGGCGCAAGAGCCATACCGCGCGCGACATTCGCCGAGTACTTGCAGCGCCACCTCGATCTGCCAACTGCAGCGGACTGGCTCGCCTAGTCGAGCGGCCAAGCCTGGCATACACTCTTAATCAGGCTTTTGCGAGACGACGCCATGACCGAGCTGGCCCGCCTGAAGTTCTATGCCACTCAACCTCATCCATGCAGCTATCTGCCGGAAGAACAGGCCACCACCCTGTTTCTCGACCCCAGCCAGCCCATGGACGTGCAGGTCTATGCCGAGCTGTCGGAACTGGGTTTTCGTCGCAGCGGTGACCACCTCTATCGGCCCCACTGCCAGCAGTGCACAGCCTGCATCCCGGCACGCATCCCGGCCGCGCGCTTTACGGCAAATCGCCAGCAGCGGCGCATCATCAAGCGTAATCAAGACATCGCCGTTCGCTGCGTGCGCCCGGTATTCACCGAAGAGTATTACGCGCTCTATGTACGCTACATCGAGCAGCGCCACGCCGACGGTGATATGTATCCCCCGAGCCGAGAGCAATTCTCGACCTTTCTGATTCGCGATCTGCCATTTTCACGCTTCTATGAGTTTCGCCTGCAAGACAAGCTGATCGCCATCGCTGTCACCGACGTTCTGCCGAATGGCCTGTCGGCCGTCTACACCTTCTACGATCCGGCTGAAGAGCGCCGCAGCCTTGGCCGATTCGCCATCCTCTGGCAAATCGGCGAAACCTCGCGCCTGGGGCTGGAGGCTGTCTATCTCGGCTACTGGATCAAGAACTGCCGCAAGATGAACTACAAGACCCAGTACCGCCCCATCGAACTTTTCGTCAATCAGCGCTGGACGCTGCTTACCTAGCCGCTCTGCCAGCCCCCCAGACGCTCGACGATCCAAGCCACTTGGCGCAGCCCCCTGTTTTCGGGCACAATGCACGCCGCTTTTGCCTGGCGCCAGTTGCACCGGGCCATTTCCTGGATACCGAGGGCTTTACTGCATGTCGAAAGAAGACAGCTTCGAAATGGAAGGCACTGTCGTCGACACCCTGCCCAACACCATGTTCCGCGTGGAGTTGGAAAACGGGCACGTCGTTACCGCGCACATCTCCGGCAAGATGCGCAAGAACTACATCCGCATTCTCACTGGTGACAAGGTGCGTGTTGAGCTGACACCTTATGACTTGAGCAAAGGCCGCATTACCTACCGCGCCCGTTAAGCCAAGCACCAAACGAAAACGCCCGGCTTATGCCGGGCGTTTTCGTTGGCTCAGCGAAAGCCGCCAGGGCTTTCGCTGAGCGTGAGACCATTCGATCAGGCGACCTCTGCCGCCGTCTCGAACTCGAAGCTGGGCTCGCCATCCTTGATGTCGACGTGTACCACGCCGCCATGCTCGGCCAGCTCGCCGAAGAGGATTTCCTCTGCCAGCGGACGCTTGATCTTGTCCTGGATCAAACGCGCCATCGGTCGCGCACCCATCATCACATCGTAGCCGCGCTCGGCCAGCCAGCTGCGCGCCGCATCGCTGACTTCCAGCGTGACACGCTTGTCTTCCAGCTGCGCCTGCAGTTCGGTGAGGAACTTGTCGACGATGCTCTTGATGGTCTCGTGGCTCAGGCGACCGAACTGGATGATGGTATCCAGGCGGTTGCGGAACTCCGGCGTGAAGCTCTTCTTGATGACTTCCATGGCATCGGTGGAGTGATCCTGCTGGGTGAAACCGATCGAGGCACGCGAGGCGGTTTCCGCACCGGCGTTGGTGGTCATGATCAGGATCACGTTGCGGAAATCCGCCTTGCGCCCGTTGTTGTCGGTCAGCGTGCCGTGGTCCATCACCTGCAGCAGCAGGTTGAAGACTTCCGGATGCGCCTTCTCGATCTCATCGAGCAACAGCACGCAGTGCGGCTGCTTGGTGATCGCCTCGGTCAGCAGACCACCCTGGTCGAAACCGACATAACCGGGCGGCGCACCGATCAAACGCGACACGGTATGGCGCTCCATATACTCGGACATGTCGAAACGCACCAGCTCGATGCCCATGGCCTTGGCCAGTTGCCGTGCTGCTTCGGTCTTGCCCACGCCCGTGGGGCCGGCGAACAGGAAGGAGCCAACCGGCTTGTCCGGTGCCTTGAGGCCGGCCCGCGACAGCTTGATGGCGGTCGAGAGCGAATCGATGGCGGCATCCTGACCGAAAACGGTGAGCTTCAGGTCACGCTCCAGATTACGCAGCAGCTCCTTGTCGGAGCTCGATACGTGTTTTGGCGGAATTCGCGCGATCTTGGCGACGATGTCTTCGACCTGGGCGACCTCGATACGCGAAACCCGCTTGTCTTCCGGCTGCAGACGCTGGTAGGCACCCGCCTCGTCGATCACGTCGATGGCCTTGTCCGGCATGTGCCGGTCATTGATGTAGCGCGCGGCCAGCTCTGCCGCTGCACGCAGGGCCTCGTCGCTGTACTCGATGTGGTGATGCTGCTCGAAGCGCGCCTTGAGGCCCTTGAGAATACCGACGGTGTCCTCTACCGAAGGCTCGACCACGTCGACCTTCTGGAAGCGTCGCGCCAGCGCACGATCCTTCTCGAAGATGCCGCGGAACTCCTGGAAGGTGGTGGAACCGATGCAGCGAATCTCACCCGACGACAGCACTGGCTTGAGCAGGTTGGACGCATCCATGACCCCGCCCGACGCCGCGCCCGCACCAATGATGGTGTGGATCTCGTCGATGAAAAGGATGGCATGTGGACGCTTGCGCAGCTCATTGAGCAGCGCCTTGAAGCGCTTCTCGAAGTCGCCGCGATACTTGGTTCCGGCCAGCAGCGCACCGAGATCCAGCGAATACACCACGCTGTCGGCCAGCAGATCTGGCACCTGCTCGTCGACGATACGCTTGGCCAGACCTTCGGCGATGGCGGTCTTGCCGACACCGGCCTCGCCCACCAGAAGTGGGTTGTTCTTGCGACGACGCGCAAGGATCTGCGCAACGCGCTCGACTTCATGCTCACGCCCGACCAACGGGTCGATACGCCCCTGGCGGGCCAGCTCATTGAGATTGCTGGCGTAGGCATCCAGTGGATTGCTGGAGGTAGAGGACTCGCCGCCCTCCTCATCCTGCATCTCCTGATCGTTCTCGTGGTGATCACCGTGCCCCGGCACCTTGGAGATGCCATGGGCGATGTAGTTGACCACATCGATGCGGGCCACACTCTGCTGCTTGAGCAGGAACACGGCCTGGCTTTCCTGCTCGCTGAAGATCGCGACCAGCACGTTGGCGCCGGTCACTTCACGCTTGCCGGAACTCTGCACGTGGAAGACCGCGCGCTGCAGAACACGCTGAAAACCCAGGGTTGGCTGGGTTTCGCGGTCTTCATCGTGTTGAGGAATCAATGGCGTGGTGGAGTCGATGAACTCCTGCAAATCGTGGCGTAGCTTGTCGAGGTTGGCCCCACAGGCCCGCAGCACACTGGCGGCTGCCTCGTTGTCCAGCAAGGCGAGCAGCAGATGCTCGACCGTCATGAACTCATGACGCTTGGCACGGGCCTCCTTGAAAGCCAGATTGAGGGTGACTTCGAGCTCTCGATTCAACATAGCTTCACCTCATACCCAAGTGGCCGGCGTTAACCGTCCTTCTCTATTTCACAGAGTAGCGGATGCTGGCTCTCTCGCGCGTACTGGTTGACCTGCATTGCTTTGGTCTCCGCAATATCGCGGGTGTACACACCACATACCGCACGCCCTTCTGTATGGACGGCGAGCATGATCTTGGTTGCCAGCTCCCGGTTCATGCCGAAAAACGTTTCGAGCACTTCGACGACAAAATCCATCGGGGTGTAGTCGTCATTGAATAAGACCACCTTGTACATCGGTGGTGCCTGCAATGCAGGCTTGGATTCCTGAACAGCAATACCAGAGGAGTCATCCTCATGCTCTGCCGGGTGATCCTGATTGAATGTTAGTCGAATCTGGCTACTTGCATGCATGCTGAAATCAGAGGTTCAGGGCTGGGCGAACGGGGATGCTAGAGGGAGTTTGACTGAGTTCTCAGCCATCCGCCGTATAGCCTTGACTAACGGCAAAAGGGTGTTACAACAAATGAATACCCACTGGTGGGTATCAGGGATTCCACGCCTTCGCCCAGCCTGGTCGGTTATAGCGCGGAATGAAGTGGATGATACTCCAGAGATGGAGTCCTTTGCAGAGGGATATCAGCATGCTCAGCGGTAAGGTCAAGTGGTTCAACAACGCCAAAGGCTATGGATTCATCCTGGCCGACGGCCGAGATGAGGACCTGTTCGCCCACTACTCGGCCATCCAGATGGACGGTTATAAAACGCTCAAGGCCGGTCAGCCGGTCCGCTTCGAGATCGTGCAAGGCCCCAAAGGACTGCATGCGGTCAATATCAGCGCAGCCAGCGCCACTCAGGATGCCCCCGTGGCAGCCACCCAGACGCAAAGTATCGCGAGCACTGCCGAAGTCTGAGCATCCTGACCCACAGCTTCATCGAATACGAAGCACATGGATGTGCTGAACACGAAAAGGCCGGTCATTTGACCGGCCTTTTTTTCACACCTTAATCAGCCTACATATGGCTGATCATCGCATCGCCGAACTCGGAGCACGACATCAGCTTCGCACCCTCCATCAGACGTTCGAAGTCATAGGTCACGGTCTTCGCAGCGATGGCGCCGTTGGTGCCCTTGATGATCAGATCGGCCGCCTCGGCCCAACCCATGTGACGCAACATCATCTCTGCAGAGAGAATGACCGAGCCAGGGTTGACCTTGTCCTGGCCGGCGTATTTCGGCGCCGTGCCGTGAGTCGCCTCGAACATCGCCACGGAGTCGGACAGGTTGGCACCCGGCGCGATACCGATGCCACCGACTTCGGCCGCCAGAGCGTCGGACAGATAGTCGCCATTGAGGTTGAGCGTGGCGATCACGTCATATTCGGCCGGACGCAGCAGGATCTGCTGCAGCATGGCGTCGGCAATCACGTCCTTGACCACGATGTTCTTGCCGGTACGCGGGTTCTTGAACTGCATCCAAGGGCCGCCATCGAGCAGCTCGGCACCGAATTCGTCACGTGCGATTTCGTAACCCCACTCTTTGAAGGCACCTTCGGTGAATTTCATGATGTTGCCTTTGTGCACCAGGGTTACCGAACTGCGATCGTTGTCCACGGCGTACTGCAGCGCCTTGCGCACAAGGCGCTTGGTGCCAGCTTCGGAAACCGGCTTGATGCCGATGCCGCACATGTCGGTGAAGCGGATCTTCTTGACGCCCATTTCCTCGGTGAGGAACTTGATGACCTTCTCGGCTTCGGGGCTGCCAGCTTTCCATTCGACGCCGGCGTAGATGTCCTCAGAGTTCTCGCGGAAGATCACCATATCCACGTCGCCCGGCTTCTTCACTGGGCTGGGCACGCCTTCGAACCAGCGCACCGGGCGCAGACAGACATAAAGATCGAGTTCCTGACGCAAAGCCACGTTCAGTGAGCGGATGCCGCCACCAACTGGCGTGGTCAGCGGGCCTTTGATCGAAACCACGTAATCACGCACAGCTTCGAGGGTTTCTTTCGGCAGCCAGGTGTCCTGATCGTACACCTGAGTGGCCTTTTCGCCGGCATAAACTTCCATCCAGGAGATCTTGCGAGCGCCGCGGTAGGCTTTTTCGACGGCGGCGTCGACGACCTTGATCATCACCGGGGAAATATCGACGCCGATACCATCACCCTCGATGAAAGGGATGATCGGGTTGTTCGGAACAGTCAGCGACATATCGGCATTAACGGTGATTTTGTCACCGGTGGCTGGCACCTGGATCTTTTGGTATCCCATGCTGGACTCCATCTTGTGGTTAGGAGCCTGCCGAACTTGACACTGTTCTACTGCGGAAAAGCCGGATTGGTCATTTTCTCCGCTTTTTCTCGTCAAATAGCTGGCTATTCTTCTCGAAAATTCGAAAAAACTGCCTCAACCCGGGCTTTCCCTAGCAACGAACGGCCAAGCCCGCAAGGCTCCGACAGTGTGCATTCCCGAGAGTAGCGCAAAGCGTCCGGTGAAACATATGTGCAAAGGTCTTATTCAACTGGGCATTCTGCGGCGAGGTGCCGCAGTGGTATACTGCTTAGGTGACTAACGAGTCATAAGGGGTGACCTGTCTGGAACCAGGCAGCAACCTCTTGAAACCGGTAAACGGCAACCACTGTCTGCCGGCTCGAACTGCTCGACACTCTACGGGTGCATCCAACATCACCGCGGCGAGTCCTCGACCCGGCCCCGCCACCATGGGGCTCAAGCGCCTACCGGCGCAGGTCGAGTTTCTATGCGCGCTCAGCAAAGAAGAGAGTTAACCCTAAATGTCCACCCCTTCGAAGATCATCTACACCTTCACCGACGAAGCTCCGGCCCTTGCTACCTATTCGCTTCTGCCCATTGTAGAAGCCTTTGCCGCATCGGCTGACATCTCCGTTGAAACCCGCGACATCTCTCTTGCTGGACGGATCCTGGCAAGCTTTGCCGACCGCCTGGACGCCGACAAGCGCATCGATGACGACCTGGCCAAACTGGCCGAGCTGACTCTGCAGGCCGATGCCAACATCATCAAGTTGCCGAACATCAGCGCCTCCGTGCCTCAGCTCAAGGCCGCCATCGCCGAGCTGCAGGCCCAGGGCTACGGCATTCCCGATTTTCCGGAAGATCCGCAAAGCGAAGAAGACAAGGAAGTTCGCGCCCGCTACGCCAAGATCCTGGGCAGCGCCGTGAACCCGGTTCTGCGCGAAGGCAACTCCGACCGTCGCGCTCCGGCTGCGGTAAAAGCCTACGCACGCAAACATCCGCACAGCATGGGCAAGTGGAGCATGGCTTCGCAGTCCCACGCCGACTACATGCGCGGCGGCGACTTCTTCTCCAGCGAGCAGTCGATCACCATGGCCAAGGCCGGTGACGTGCGCATCGAATTCGTTGGCAAGGACGGCAAGGTCGAAGTGAAGAAACAACTCGCCCTGCAAGAAGGCGAAGTGTTCGACAGCATGTTCATGAGCTGCCGCAAGCTGCGTGATTTCTTCGAGAAGACCCTGCAAGACTGCAAGAACACCGGTGTGATGTGGTCCCTGCACGTCAAGGCGACCATGATGAAGGTCTCCCACCCGATCGTTTTCGGCCACGCCGTCAGCGTTTACTACAAGGACGTGTTCGACAAGTACGGCGACCTGTTCAAGGAGCTGGGCGTCAACCCGAACAACGGTATCAGCAGCGTCTACGACAAGATCAAGTCGCTGCCGGCCTCCCAGCAGGAAGAAATCCTGCATGACATCCACGAGGTTTATGCCCATCGCCCGGAAATGGCCATGGTCGACTCGGTCAAAGGCATTACCAACCTGCACATCCCGAGCGACGTCATCGTCGACGCCTCGATGCCGGCCATGATCCGCAACTCCGGTCAGATGTGGGGCAAGGATGGCAAGCAGAAAGACACCAAGGCCGTCATGCCTGAGAGCACCTACGCTCGCATCTATCAGGAAATGATCAACTTCTGCAAAACCAACGGCGCGTTCGACCCGACCACCATGGGCAGCGTGCCGAACGTCGGTCTGATGGCGCAGAAGGCCGAGGAATACGGCTCCCACGACAAGACCTTCGAAATGACCGCCGACGGTACCATGCGCGTCGTAGCTGCCGATGGCACCGTGCTGATGCAGCACGAAGTCGAAGCTGGCGACATCTGGCGTGCCTGCCAGACCAAGGACGCGCCGATCCGCGACTGGGTCAAGCTGGCCGTTACCCGCGCTCGTCAGTCCAACACCCCGGCCATCTTCTGGCTGGACCCGGAGCGCGCCCACGACCGCGAACTGCAGAAGAAGGTCGAGCTGTACCTCAAGGACCACGACCTGACCGGTCTGGACATCCGCATGATGGGCTACAACGAAGCCATCCGCGTGTCCATGGAGCGCATGATCCGCGGCCAGGACACCATCTCGGTAACCGGCAACGTACTGCGTGACTACCTCACCGACCTGTTCCCGATCATGGAACTGGGCACTTCGGCCAAGATGCTGTCCATCGTTCCGCTGATGGCCGGTGGCGGCATGTACGAAACCGGCGCCGGCGGCTCGGCTCCGAAACACGTACAACAGCTGGTCGAAGAGAACTACCTGCGCTGGGATTCCCTGGGCGAGTTCCTGGCCCTGGCCGTGTCGCTGGAAGAAACCGGCATCAAGACCAACAACGCCAAGGCCAAGGTACTGGGCAAGACCCTGGATCAGGCCACCGGCAAGCTGCTGGATAACAACAAGTCCCCGGCGCGCAAGGTCGGCGAGATCGACAACCGTGGCAGCCACTTCTACCTGGCGCTGTACTGGGCGCAAGCCCTGGCCGAGCAGAATGACAACGCAGAACTGAAAGCCCGCTTCGCCCCGCTGGCCAAGCAACTGACCGAGCAGGAAGCGACCATCGTTGGCGAACTGGCGGCCGTACAAGGCAAGCCGGCCGAAATCGGTGGTTACTACCGCTCCAACCCCGAGCTGACCAGCAAGGTGATGCGCCCGAGCGCTACCTTCAACGCCGCTCTGGCTGCACTGAATGCCTGATAAGGTTTGAGTGTAAAAAGAACCCCGGCCTGGTGCCGGGGTTCTTTATTTATGGATACAGTAAATAACCCCTGAGAGAGCAAAAATGGACTGGCAACCCCATATCACCGTGGCAACGGTGATCGAAAATGATGGCCGCTTCCTCTTCGTCGAAGAATTTAAGGCCGGCCGCATGGTGCTCAACCAACCCGCCGGGCACCTGGAGGCCGACGAATCACTATGCGAAGCCGCACTGCGCGAGACGCTCGAAGAAACCGGCTGGGAGGTGGAGCTCACCGCCTTGCTCGGCATCTATCTCTATACTGCGCCGAGCAATGGCGTGACCTATCAGCGCGTCTGCTTCATTGCCCGTCCCGTGCGCCATGACCCGGAGCGCGAGCTGGACGCCGACATCAGCGGCATCACCTGGCTGACGCGTGACGAGTTGGCCGACCAGCCCGAGCGCTGGCGCAGCGAGCTGGTGTTGCAATGCGTGGATGACTACCTGGCTGGCATCAGCGGACCGCTGGAGTTGCTGCGCTAACGCCAGAGGCACCGCTGAACCCGAGGTTGCCCCCTACCTCAACAACGCCAGCATGGCCGGTACGCTCAACACCGCCGTGTAGTACCCCATGAACTGCACGCCGATGTTGAACCCCAGGAAGCGCCCGAGGAAGCCACCGAGCAAGCCGATGGTGACGACCACCAGCACCCCGAGCAGGCCGCCCTCCCAGATCCCCACGACCAGTGCCAGGCCGATGAAGGTGGAAATGACCGCTTCGTGGCTGATCTTGCGAAACACGAAGGACGCAGCCCGATGGGCGAAGCTCATGGAAAAGGGATAGGCGATCAGGATGGCGACAACCACCGCCAACATGCCGTAACCGAAGAACTCCCAGTAGTTCAGCAGGTTGTGCAGGTTATTGACCTCGCCCGTCGCGCTGTCGACGGTAAACCGCGGCGGCGCATTGAACAGCGGCGCAGCCGGCCCGGCGGCGACCGGGCTGAGCGGCAGGCCGAAGGCGATCAGGGGGATCAGCGCTTCTGCAATGTAGGTCGACTCGGTTACGCCATTACGCGCGGTGATCACCGTGGTCAGCCGCTCGTATGCCTGCTTGATACGGGCACCGATCACCTCACCCATGATCACCGTCATGGCCACGGGGCTGAAGACGAAGGTGACACTGGCAGCCATCGCGGTCATCCGCCGCTGGCGCTTGTTGATCACCCGAAACGGATTAGGAAAGTAGCCCTTCCAGCCCTTCATGTCCGGAGCCAGGGAAAAGACGCGAAAGCCATCGCGACGCATCTTCTCGCGCTCGACCGGCGCCAGCAGCGAGAACAGCGAGGCGATCAGCGGCGCGACGGCAATGCCGAGGAAATAGCTGACGGCGAGCTTGACGTCGTACTGAGCTGTCAGCGTCTGCAAGGCCACGATGACCAGCACGAACGGCAACAGCGCCAGTATCGAAGCCCAACGACCCGCCGAGAAGTAAGCGATGGCAAAGGCAGCGCAGAGAAAAACCCAGGGCGCGAACTGCTTGATCACATCGCCGAATGGCGCCAGCAACACCGCGAACAGCACCGATAACGGCACTGCGATCAGCGCGGCCATTGCGCCACCGGTGATCATCTTGCGCAAGGCCACATGAGGCACGCCGAGTCGGCGCAAGTAGTTGGCGTCGCCGATGAGCGCCGTCGCCATGGTGTCACCGGGAATCCCCAGCAACGCGGTGGGAACGGCGTGGGTCATATGCTTGGCGACCGCACCTGCCAGAAAGAAGGTGAGAATACCGGCCGGCGGCGCACCTAGCATCACCACCAACATGGTCAAGGGTGCCAGGGTCGTGGTTTCATCGGTTCCTGAAACCAAGCCAATGGCCGAGAACAGCACCGCACCGAACAAGCCAAGCGCCAACGCCAGCTGCAGCTTGCGGAAGCGCATGACCTGTTGCTGGTGGAAAACGACGCCATGGCTGACTTCAAGCCCAGCTCGGCGATAAAGCTGACGGCCCTGGACCAGTCCGAGCGCACCCTCTACCTGGGCAGTTTTTCCAAATCGATTTCAGCCGCTTTGCGCGTCGGCTTCATTGCCGGCAGCAAAAAACGCATCGAGGAACTGGCCGACCTGAAGATGCTGCTGCACAACAGCGGCGCCGAGTACAGTGAGCGCACCATCGATGTGATCCTCGCCGACGGGCACTTCCTGCGTCATCTGTCGCGCCTTCAGGAGCGCTTGCGCGCCGCCACGCAACGCGGCCTGGAAGTACTCGATGGTCTGGGTGCCGAGGTGTTCTGTCGCCCCGAACAGAGCCTCTATCTGTGGGCTCGTTTTCCCGGAGCCGATGATGCCAACACCCTCACCCGCCAATGCCTGAGTCAGGGCGTGATGCTTGCTCCAGGCTCGATCTTCGCAGTCGACCGGCAGATGCCCGTGGCCTGGACGCGGCTCAATGTCGCCTACCTGGATGACCCGGCCTTTCGCCGCAGCCTCACACACCTGGGGCTGGCGCGATAACCTCGCCCGCCTCCTCGCCTGCGCACTGAACGGGCGCGGTCTTTCTGGTAGACTCGGCAGCTTTTCAGGCTTCACTCGCAGACTCCCATGCAAGCACCTAGCACCCAACGCGTGATCGTCGGCATGTCCGGCGGCGTCGATTCGTCCGTTTCCGCCCTGCTGCTGATGGAACAGGGTTACCAGGTCGAAGGCCTGTTCATGAAGAACTGGGACGAAGACGACGGCACCGAATACTGCACCGCCATGGACGACCTGGCCGACGCCCAGGCCGTATGCGACCGCATCGGCATCAAGCTGCACACTGCCAACTTCGCCGCCGAGTACTGGGACAATGTGTTCGAGCACTTCCTCGCCGAATACAAGGCCGGCCGTACGCCGAACCCGGACATCCTGTGCAACCGCGAAATCAAGTTCAAAGCCTTCCTCGACTATGCCCTGTCGCTCGGTGCCGACCTGATTGCCACCGGTCACTATGTGCGTCGCCGCGACATCGATGGCCGTACGGAGCTGCTCAAGGGCCTGGACCCGAACAAGGACCAGAGCTATTTCCTGCACGCCGTCGGCGGCGAGCAGATCGCCAAGACCCTGTTCCCGGTTGGCGAGCTGGAAAAGCCGCAGGTACGCGCCATCGCCGAGAAATACGAGCTGGCCACGGCGAAGAAGAAGGACTCCACCGGCATCTGCTTCATCGGTGAGCGTCGCTTCAGTGACTTTCTCAAACAATACCTGCCGGCTCAGCCAGGCGACATCGAGACCACCGAGGGCCAGATCATCGGTCGTCATCATGGCCTGATGTACCACACCATCGGCCAGCGCCAGGGCCTTGGCATCGGCGGTCTCAAGGGCGCCAGCGATGATCCCTGGTACGTGTTGCGCAAGGACCTGACACGTAACGTACTGGTCGTCGGCCAGGGCAACGAACATCCCTGGTTGTTCTCCCGCGCCCTGCTCGCTTCGGACATTTACTGGGTCAACCCAGTGGACCTGAGCAGCCCGCGCCGCCTGACCGCCAAGGTGCGCTATCGCCAGAGTGACCAGCACTGCACCCTGGAGAAGACCGAGACCGGCTATCGCGCCGTGTTCGACGAGCCGCAGCGCGCCGTCACTCCGGGCCAGTCCGTGGTGTTCTATGACGGCGAGGTGTGCCTGGGTGGTGGCGTGATCGAAACCGCAGAAGCCTGGTACGAGGACGCCCAATGAGTCCGCTGCAGGAGCAACTGGTCGCCCTCGGCGCCGTATTCGAAGCAGCAGTGCTGGCCGACAAGATCGCCCGTACCGGCCAGGTCAGCGAAGCCTCGATGGGCTGCATGCTCGGCAGCCTGCTGGTACGCGATCCGAAAAGCACGCTGGACGTCTACGGCGGTGACGATCTCAACCTGCGCGACGGTTATCGTGCACTGATCAGCTCGCTGGAGCGCAATCCATCCGCCCTGCAGCGCGAACCGCTGCGCTATGCACTGGCGATGGTCGGCCTGGAGCGCCAACTGGACAAGCGCAGCGACATGCTGCAGGTGATGGGCAGTCGCCTCGACCAGATCCAGCAACAGGTCGAGCATTTCGGCCTGGTCCATGACAACGTCATCGCTGCGTGCGGCGGCCTTTACCAGGACACCATCAGCACCTTCCGTCAGCGTATCCAGGTGCATGGCGACATGCGCTTCCTGCAGCAACCGAACAACGCCGCGAAGATCCGCGCCCTGCTGCTCGCTGGCATTCGCTCGGCGCGCCTGTGGCGCCAGCTCGGCGGCCACCGCTGGCAGTTGGTGTTCAGCCGCAGCAAACTGCTCAAAGAACTCTACGAACTGACGCGAAACTGACCATGGAACCCGCCAGCCGCAGCGTAAAACCCCTACAGGGTGCCCTGCTGCTGGCGCTCTCGGCGCTGCTGTTCGCTTTTACCGGCGTCGGCATCCGCGAGATATCCAGCAGCGTCAACAACGAGTCGGTGGTGTTCTTTCGCAACCTGGTCGGCGTGTTGTTCTTCCTGCCCCTGCTGCTGGTGCGCGGCGTTCGCCCACTACGCACGACACGCCTGAAGTCCCATCTATGGCGCACCACCTACGGCCTGGCGGCGATGTACTGCTTCTTCTACGCCATCGCCCACCTGCCATTGGCCGATGCCATGCTGTTCACCTACTCGGCGCCGGTGTTCACCCCGCTGATCGCACACATCTGGCTGAAGGAGCCGCTGACTCGACGCATGCTGATCAGCAGCCTGATCGGCTTGTGCGGTGTACTGCTGGTGGCCAAGCCCAGCACCGCCCTGTTCGAGGGGCCCGCCCTGTTTGGCCTGGCCGCCAGCCTGCTGGCGGCCTTCGCCTTCGTCTCCATCCGTGAAATGAGCGACAGCGAACCAGCAACGCGCATCGTCTTCTATTTTTCGCTGTTCAGCGCGCTGTTCTCCGCCATCCCGCTGACCTGGAGCTGGCAGCCACTGGATACCACGCAACTAAGTTGGCTGCTGGGCATCGGCCTGCTGGCCACCGCCAGCCAGGTGATCATGTCGCGTGCCTACGGCCTGGCGCCGCCCGGGCTGATTGGGCCGGTCGCCTACCTGGCCATCGTCTTCGCCGGCATCATCGCCTGGCTGCTCTGGGGCGAGACGCCAGACACCCTGTCACTGCTCGGCGCAGCGCTGATCTTTGCCGCCAGTCTGTTATCGGTCGCACGACGCAGGACATAGGCGGTCACGTGCCGGTTTTCATGTATGATATGCGCCCTTTTCGCCAGAGGTCGTCCAGGCACCTGAGCTAGCGCCCGCTTCAATGAAGCAGGCACGACGCGCAGCGACCCCGGATGGCTTTTCAGCCCGACAGCTCGAGAACGCCTACATGCAGCTTTCCTCGCTCACCGCGGTTTCCCCCGTCGACGGCCGCTACGCCGGCAAAACCAGCGCCCTGCGCCCTATCTTCAGCGAATACGGTCTGATCCGTAGCCGCGTACTGGTCGAAGTGCGCTGGCTGCAGCGCCTGGCCGCTCACGAGGGCATCCCGGAAGTCGCGCCCTTCTCCGCCGAAGCCAACGCCCTGCTCAACGAGCTGGCCGAGAACTTCGCCGTCGAGCATGCCGAGCGCGTCAAGGAAATCGAGCGTACCACCAACCACGACGTCAAGGCCGTGGAGTACCTGCTCAAGGAACAGGCAGCCAAGCTTCCGGAGCTGGACAAGGTCAGCGAGTTCATCCACTTCGCCTGCACCAGCGAGGACATCAACAACCTGTCCCACGCCCTGATGCTACGTGAAGGCCGTGACAGCGTGCTGCTGCCGCTGATGAAACAACTGGCAGGCGCCATTCGTGAACTGGCAGTGAAGTTCGCTGACGTGCCGATGCTCTCGCGCACCCACGGCCAGCCGGCTTCGCCGACTACCCTGGGCAAGGAACTGGCCAACGTCGTCCACCGTCTGGAGCGTCAGATCGCTCAGGTCGCGGCCGTGCCGCTGCTGGGCAAGATCAATGGCGCCGTGGGCAACTACAACGCCCACCTGTCGGCCTACCCGAGCATCGACTGGGAAGCCAACGCGCGTCAGTTCATCGAAGGTGACCTGGGCCTGACCTGGAACCCCTACACCACCCAGATCGAGCCGCACGACTACATCGCCGAGCTGTTCGACGCCATCGCTCGCTTCAACACCATCCTGATCGACTTCGACCGCGACGTCTGGGGCTACATCTCCCTCGGTTACTTCAAGCAGAAGACCGTGGCTGGCGAGATCGGCTCCTCGACCATGCCGCACAAGGTCAACCCGATCGACTTCGAAAACTCCGAAGGCAACTTGGGCATCGCCAACGCAATCTTCCAGCACCTGGCCAGCAAACTGCCGATCTCCCGCTGGCAGCGTGACCTGACCGACTCCACCGTGCTGCGTAACCTGGGTGTCGGCTTCGCTCACAGCGTCATCGCTTACGAAGCCAGCCTCAAGGGAATCAGCAAGTTGGAGCTCAATGCTCAGAAAATTGCTGAAGATCTGGACGCGTGCTGGGAAGTGCTCGCCGAGCCGATCCAGACCGTCATGCGCCGCTACGCCATCGAGAACCCGTACGAGAAGCTCAAGGAATTGACCCGCGGCAAAGGCATCAGCGCCGAAGCCCTGCAAACTTTCATCGACGGCCTGGACATGCCAGCCGCCGCCAAGGAAGAACTCAAGCAACTGACCCCGGCGCGCTACATCGGTAACGCCGTGGCCCAGGCCAAGCGGATCTAAGCGCGATCAGCCTCGAGGACGCCCGGCTGAGCCGGGCGTTTTTGTTTTAAGGTTTTTATCTATTTCAAGGGCTTACTGATGAATCCTGATACTCCGCTGCAATTGCTGGGTGGCCTCACAGCCCGCGAATTCTTACGCGACTACTGGCAGAAGAAGCCGCTGCTGGTGCGCCAGGCGATCCCGGACTTCGAAAGCCCGATCAGCCCGGACGAACTGGCCGGCCTGGCACTGGAAGAGGAAGTCGAATCGCGCCTGGTGATCGAGCACGGCGAGCGCCCCTGGGAGCTGCAGCGCGGCCCGTTCAACGAGGACACCTTCCAGGACCTGCCCGAGCGCGACTGGACCCTGCTGGTACAAGCCGTCGACCAGTTCGTCCCGGAAGTGGCCGAACTGCTGGAAGACTTCAAATTTCTGCCCAAGTGGCGCATCGACGATCTGATGATCAGCTTCGCTGCTCCCGGCGGCGGCGTCGGCCCGCATTTCGACAACTACGACGTATTCCTGCTGCAGGCGCATGGCCATCGCCGCTGGCAAATTGGCCAGATGTGCGATGCCGACAGCCCGCTGCTCCCCCACGCCGATCTGAAGATCCTGGCTCAATTCGAACCAACCGATGAATGGGTGCTGGCACCCGGCGACATGCTCTACCTGCCGCCCTGCCTCGCCCACTGTGGCACCGCTGAGGATGATTGCATGACCTATTCCGTGGGCTTCCGCGCGCCGAGCGCCGCCGAAGTACTGACCCATTTCACTGATTTCCTCGGCCAGTTCCTGCCCGACGAAGAGCGTTACAGCGATGCCGACATCCAGCCGAGCGAGGATCCCAACCAGATCCAGCGCGACGCCCTGGAGCGCCTCAAGGCGCTGCTCAACGAGCACATGAGTGACGAACGTCTGCTGATGACCTGGTTCGGCCAGTTCATGACCGAGCCCAAGTACCCGGAGCTGGTCGCCGGCATCGAGATCGAGGAGGAAGACTTCCTCGGCGCCCTGGAAGATGGCGCGATCCTGATCCGCAACCCCAGCGCGCGCATGGCCTGGTCGGAAGTCGGTGAAGACCTGGTGCTGTTCGCCAGCGGCCAGAGTCGCCTGGTTTCGGCCCGCCTGCGTGAGCTGCTGAAGCTGATCTGCAGCGCCGATGCGTTACATGTGGAAAACCTCGGCGCCTGGCTGGCCGACGACGAGGGGCGTACTCTGCTGTTGGAACTGGTCAAACAAGGCAGCCTGGGATTTGCCGATGAGTGAGATCACTGTCCGTGTCGCGGACTGGCATAGGGACAATGCCGAGCTTCGTCGTATCCGCGACAGCGTTTTCGTCGCCGAGCAATCGGTGCCGCCGGAACTGGAGTGGGACGCCGAAGATACCGACGCCGTGCATTTTCTTGCCGAGGAAGGCGATTACCCGGTTGGCACCGCACGTCTGCTGCCCGACGGCCATATCGGTCGCGGGGCGGTGCTCAAGGACTGGCGCGGCCTCAAGGTCGGCGAGAAACTGATGCAGGCGGTAATCGCCGAAGCGGAAAAACGCGGCCTGCATCAGCAAATGCTCACCGCTCAGGTGCACGCGACGCCGTTCTATGAAAGGCTAGGCTTCAGGATTGTCAGCGACGAGTACCTCGACGCCGGCATACCGCACGTGGATATGGTGCGCACCAGCCAGTAGAGAGCAAGATGAACGACAAAGACGCCCCGGTCGAACCGATCGATAAGCCAGATCCCATTGAACTGGCGGCCATCGAATTCGAGTCGCCGGGGCGTTTTGCCGTGCATAACCCCGACCCCATCACGCCAGATGCGGCACAGTGGGAGCCGGCCCCGTTCATACTTGGTCAGCACGAGCGCCTGGAGCGCTTCAGCCAGCCACAGCAGGCTCGCGCCCACATCCTGGCGTTGATCCAACAGGCCCAGCGCAGCCTGTGCCTGTACAGCGATGACCTGGAGCCCTGGCTCTATCACCACAGCAGTGTGCAGCAGGCATGCACCCGGTTCCTGCTGAGCAGCCCACGAGCGCGCCTGCGTATCCTGCTGCGCGACCCGACTCGCGCCGTGAAGGAAGGCCATCGTCTGCTCGCTCTGTCACGCCGACTGTCGTCCAACCTGCATATCCGCAAGCTTCATCCGGACTACGCCAACGAGGAGCTGGCCTACCTGATTGCCGATGACAGAGGCCTGTTCCTGCGGCCTGAACTCGATCAACAATCCGGCTACGCCCTGTACAACGATCCGGCGCGCGTGCGCCAACGCCAAACCCAGTTCGAACAGGCCTGGGATACCAGCATCACCGACCCTGATCTGCGGAGCTTTCTGCTATGACCCTGCGCACGCTGTTCGCCGCCCTGCTTCTCGGCCTGTGCCTGCCGCTGCAAGCGGCCACCGAGGTAATCCCACTTAATTACCGCACTGCCGATGACGTACTCGGCGTGGTGCAGTCGATGCTCGGCAACGAGGGCAAGGTCAGCGCCTATGGCAACCAACTGATCGTCAATGCGTCACCGGCCAAGATCGGTGAAGTGCGCGTGTTGTTGCAGCAACTCGACACCCGCCCGCGTCGCCTCCTGATCACGGTGGAGAGCGCCGACAGCAATTACCAGAACGACCGCGGCTATCGCGTCGATGGCACGCTCAGTGCCGGCAATGCCGAAGTACAGGTCGGCCGCGGCGAAGTGAACGGTCGCGACCAGGTGCGCATCATCCGCCGCAGCACCGACAGCCGTGGCGGCGGCACCCAGCAGGTACAGACTACCGAGGGCTACCCGGCGCTGATCCAGGTGGGCCAGAGCGTGCCGCTGACCACCACCAGTACCGGTCCTTACGGCCAGGTCTACCAGGATACCCAGTACCGCGACGTGACCCGCGGCTTCTACGTAACGGCCAGCCTCTCTGGCGAACTGGTCCACGTTGCCATCAGCAGCCAACGCGATCGCGTCAGCAACAGCCACCCCGGCGTGATCGATGTGCAAAGCACCGATACCCGCGTCAGCGGCCGACTCGGCGAGTGGATTACCCTGGGTGGCGTCAGCGAGGAAACCAGCTCCAGCGGCCGTGACGTGTTGCGCCGACACACTACCCAGGGCCGCGAGGACATGTCGCTGCGCCTGAAGGTCGAAGCGATCGACTGACACCCCGACCAAAGTCGAATGCCTTTCCCTCGCAAGAACGATGGACAACTCAGGCAGCCCGCGAAATGCCTGAAACGCCCATCCCATGGGCTGCCGAGCGTGACCAGCCAGTCGTCTACTGAATATGTAGTAGTTTTAAAAAACCACTACAAAACGTTTGACGAAGCATTTTCCCAGAGGCATGATGGCCTCGCTCCCGCTAGCCAGGGGTCCTGAAAAGGATCTCCAGACCGCCCGCGAAGTACTTCGCAACGGTCCGTGTCCCAACAGCCCACAAGGCCGTACGACGAGGTTGCGACTGGAACGAAGTTGTCCTGAGGGACGGGGAAGCGTTTAGCGTCAGACAGATCGAAAGCCCAGCAGGTGCCCAAGGTTTCCACGAGCCAACCGGCCCACGCCAAGCGCCCGAACTGTTCGCCACATCCCCCCCTCCTCGCGGTCAATCCTCGCCCCAGCCGTATTCTCGCCGTCAAAGTGGAAGCCTCCCGCAGCCGCTGCATCCGTGCACGCATTGCGTGGGTAGTCGGTGCTCAACCAACACATTTTTTGAAGGATTGACCATGTCCGCATATCAAAACGACATCAAGGCTGTAGCCGCTCTGAAAGAGAAGTTCGGCAGCAGTTGGAGCGCTATCAACCCCGAGTCCGTCGCCCGTATGCGCGCTCAGAACCGCTTCAAGACCGGTCTGGAAATCGCTCAGTACACCGCTGACATCATGCGCAAGGACATGGAAGAGTACGACGCCGACTCCTCCGTCTACACCCAGTCGCTGGGTTGCTGGCACGGCTTCATCGGTCAGCAGAAGCTGATCTCGATCAAGAAGCACCTGAAGACCACCAACAAGCGCTACCTCTACCTGTCCGGCTGGATGGTCGCTGCTCTGCGCTCGGACTTCGGCCCGCTGCCGGACCAGTCGATGCACGAGAAGACTGCCGTCTCCGACCTGATCGAAGCGCTGTACACCTTCCTGCGTCAGGCCGACAGCCGCGAACTGGATCTGCTGTTCACCGCCCTGGACGCTGCTCGTGCAGCTGGCGACCAGGCCAAGGCTGCCGAGATCCAGAACCAGATCGACAACCACGAAACTCACATCGTGCCGATCATTGCCGACATCGACGCTGGTTTCGGTAACCCGGAAGCTACCTACCTGCTGGCCAAGCGCATGATCGAAGCCGGTGCTTGCTGCATCCAGATCGAGAACCAGGTTTCCGACGAGAAGCAGTGCGGCCACCAGGACGGTAAAGTGACCGTTCCTCACGCTGACTTCCTCGCCAAGATCGCTGCTGTTCGCTACGCCTTCCTCGAGCTGGGCATCGACAACGGCGTGATCGTTGCACGTACCGACTCCCTGGGTGCCGGCCTGACCAAGCAGATCGCCGTAACCAACGAGCCGGGCGACCTGGGCGACCTGTACAACAGCTTCCTCGATTGCGAAGAAGTGTCCGCTGCCGATCTGGGCAACGGCGACGTCGTGATCAACCGCGGCGGCAAGCTGCTGCGTCCGAAGCGTCTGCCGTCCAACCTGTTCCAGTTCCGCGCTGGCACCGGCGAAGCCCGCTGCGTACTGGACTGCATCACCAGCCTGCAGAACGGCGCCGCCCTGCTGTGGATCGAGACCGAGAAGCCGCACGTTGGCCAGATCAAAGCCATGGTTGACCGCATCCGTGAAGTCATCCCGAATGCCAAGCTGGTGTACAACAACAGCCCGTCCTTCAACTGGACGCTGAACTTCCGTCAGCAGGTGTTCGACGCCATGGTTGCCGAAGGCAAGGACGTTTCCGCCTACGACCGCGCCAAGCTGATGAGCGTCGAGTACGACGAGACCGAATTGGCCCAGGTTGCCGACGAGAAGATCCGCACCTTCCAGCGCGATGGTTCGGCCCACGCCGGCATCTTCCACCACCTGATCACCCTGCCGACCTACCACACTGCCGCACTGTCCACCGACAACCTGGCCAAGGGCTACTTCGCCGATCAGGGCATGCTGGCCTACGTGAAAGGCGTGCAGCGTCAGGAACTGCGTCAGGGTATCGCCTGCGTCAAGCACCAGAACATGGCTGGCTCCGACATCGGCGACAACCACAAGGAGTACTTCGCTGGCGAAGCCGCTCTGAAGGCGAGCGGTAAAGACAACACCATGAACCAGTTCCACTAAGAACGGTTCACCTGCTGCGGACCACGCATCCGCAGCAGCCTGTTTGCCTAATCCGCCCCGGCTTGCCGGGGCTTTTTTTCGTCTGCGTTTATTGTCCAGGCAAACCGGTCTTTCAGCTCCTAAGCTCAAATGACGCCTCCTGGAACCTGCCTATGCCCTCGCCTCGTTACGCCCTGCTATTGGGCAGTTGCCTTCTGATCGGCAGCGCAACCCTGACCTGGTACTGGCAACGCCCCGCGATTGAAGAACGCCTCAGCCTCGAGCCCGAGCATCTGCCGACACCTCAAGCCGCGCAAGCCAGCCCGACGCCTGCATCGTCGCCCCTCAGCACGGAGCAGCTGCAACTACTGGCCCGCCCGGAAATCCAGCAACAGGAACAACGCCTGGGATTTCATCAGCGCTATAGAGACTTCATCGAGCACGCAAAACAGCTCGACGCCGAAAAGCGCGAAGCACAGGCGGAGGACCTGAGCAAAGGGCTCGATGCGATGGAGCAGCGAGGCGAGCTTGCATTGAGCGAGGCCCTGTTGCTGCAGATTGCCCTGATCAAGGCCGTCAGCGAGGACGAGGCCGAGCAGAAAAGGCGCGCCGAAGCGCTGATCAAGCGCTATCAGGTCATCAGTGCAGAGCGCGAAGCCAGATTGGAGCAGCAGCCTGACCCCAACTTCGAGCGCTACAAGGCCGAGGAAAAACGCATCGTCGAGGAGGTGCTCGAACTGCAGAACATCCCCGATGGACTCACACGCGACCAATATCTACGACAACGCCTGCAAGAGGCCCGCGAGCGCAATTACCGACGAGGGTGTGCAGAATTTTGTGTAACCGGGGCTTGGGTTACTGCTGCGGCAGCCTGTCTTCGTAACTGATCGTAAAGC